>DATFPZ010000290.1:0-4366 GCA_035264545.1 Acidimicrobiia bacterium | reverse complement strand
CGAGGAGGGCGAGGAGAACGCGCCCTCGCACATCCGCGCCTCCCTGATGAGCCCGCAGGTGCTCGTGCCGCTCCGGGACGGACGGCTGGCGCTCGGGACCTGGCAGGGCATCTTCTTCTGCGAGTTCGACGGTCCGCGCCGGCGAACCGTGTTCGTGACGACCCTGCGCTAGCGGCGCGCGCCCGCTCCGGGGCTCAGCCCTTGGGCGCCTTGTCGTCGCCGGGCGCGTCCGTGACTCGCACGTGCGGCCAGGCCGTCTTCGCCTTCGTCGCGCGGAACAGGTCGTAGTCGCGCGTCTCGTCGCGGTCGGATGTGAAGACGAGGCGCCCGTCCTGCAGCCACGCCGGCTGCGTGTCGTTCCGCACGTTGGAGACGATGATCTTCGTCAGCGTCTTGCCGGTGGCCGGCATCGTCCAGATCTCGAAGCGTGAGCCTCCCTTGGCGCGGCGGGCGAACGCGATCGTGCCGTCCGCGCCCCAGGCGGCTTCCGTATTGAGGTCCTCGGTCGTCGTGAGGCGCGTCTTGCCGCTTCCGTCGGGTCGCATCTTCCAAATGTCGAGCTGGCCGCCGGGCCCGTTTGACCAGGCGATCTGGTTGGTCGCCTGCGGCGACCACGTCGGGGCGACGTCGAGCTTGGAGTCCGTGGTGAGCCGGCGAAGCCCCGACCCGTCCAGGTTCACGACCCAGACGTCTGGGTTGCCCGTGCGGGTGGAGACGAAGGCGATCCGGCCGCCGTCGGGCGACCACGCGGGCTCAGTCGCGTCGCCGGTTCCCGTGGGCAGCAGCGTCACATCGGTCCCGTCGGCGTCCATGAGGTAGATGCGCCAGGTGCCGGTGCTGTTCGCGGCGAACGCGATGCGCCGCGAATCCGGCGACCATTCGGGGTCGGCCTCGGTGAAGGAGGTGGCCGTCAGGCGCGTCGGGGCGGTCGAGGGGTCGGCGTCGACCGGCAGCACGTAGATGTCGCCGGCGCCGGTGGCGCTGCTCGTGTACACGATCCCGCGGCTGCTGACGGTGTACGTGAAGCTCTTGGTGGTCGGGCGCCCGACGCGGTCGCGCGCGCTCAGGACGACGCTGTGGCTCGAGCCGAGCGGCGAGGCCGGGACGAGATCGCCGGGTTGCGCGGCGCGCCCGTCGACTGTCGCCGAGCACGAGGCGATGCCCGAGCCGGTGTCCGCGCAGCGGAACGCGAGGGGAACGCGTCCGTTCAGCGGCACCGTCGCGCCGGGCTGGTCGAGCGTGACGGTCGGCGGCCGGGTGTCGACCGGTGCGAGCAGCGTGGCGTCGAAGCCGTTGGAGCCGCGGATGCCGAGCTTGTGCAGGCCGTCGTCCTCGATCGTGATCGGACCCTCGAACGTGGTGAACGCGCCGCCGTCGATCGAGACGGCGACCGCGACGCCGGGAACCGCGTCCACGTCGAGCACGGCGCCGGGCGTGAACCAGCCGGCCGTCTGCGTGCCGCCCGGCGCGGGCTCGAGCGAGGGCACAACGCCGGTCCCGGTCGGCGGCGGTGGAGGAGCGCCCGCGAAGAGGACACCCTTGTTGGAGGACACCGCGACGTTGCCGGCCGCGTCCACGGCCTGGACGAAGTACTCGACGCGCGTCCCGCCGACCGACGCGCTTCCGCCCCACGTCGGGCCGGCGCCATGCTGGAGATCGAGGAACCGCCACGCCGGCGAGACGTTGTCCCGGAACGCGACGAGCACGCGGACGACACCGGCGGGATCCGGGCCGGGCAGGTCGACGGCCTCGACGGAGAACGACGCAATTCCCGACGCGGGCGGCACGGTCGCCTCGATCGCATCGAGGCGAGGCGCGAGGTGATCGGTTCCGGGCGAACGGAGCAGATCGAAGTTCACGCGTTGGAAGAGTCGCTGGTTGCCGGCGCCCGCAGCGTCGACCGTCTCGTCCGAGAAGAACTGGCCGTGCACGAGCACTGCCGTCGCGCGGCGCCCGCTGCGCGTCTGCTGTGAGACGAGCGTCTGGATCTTCGCCGGGAAGGCGACGTCGGCGAAGGGCAGCTCGGGCTCGGCCGCCGAGCTGTCGATAATCGGCCGCGCGTACGCCGGATCGATCCCCGGCTGGTCGCTCGACTCCAGGCCGGTGATCAGGATGCCGTGGGCGTTCGGAGCGACGTCGAACTCGACCTTCGGCTGGAGCGGCCGCAGGTGCGTAACCTGCACGCCGCTCGGGCCCGTCCAGTAGGTGTTGTCCCCGAGGGGGGTCGGGCTCAAGGTCGGCTGGGAGCGATACCGGTCGACGACGAGGCCGGTCACCGGATCGGTATCGGTCGAAAGCCGCGTCACGCCGTTCGGCAGCGGCGGCGTCGTCGCCGGGGCAACGCTCGTGAGCGACCACATCGGGAGCCCGTAGAGCGCGAGCTCGGACATGGCCTTCTCGTCGTAGACGCCGACGATCCCGAGCCCGGCGAGGTAACCCTGCTTCGCCTGGACGAGCGCCTCGCCGATCGGGAGGCCGTCGCGCAGGCCTCGCGCAAGCCGGATGTTCAGCGCTTCCGCGTACGCGACCGTCACCGTGTCGCCGTAGCCGTAGCCGAGGTTCCCGGCGTACGCGGCCGCGCCTTTGCCGGCGAACGTCTGCGGCCAGTCTGTTGCGATTGTGCCGGCCACGGACGCGTCGCTTGCGGACAGCGCCGAATGGCAGCCCATGCTGAAGATCGCCGCGCGCTCGAGAGTCGCCGGCAGGTTGACGGCGGAGAAGAGGTCGGCGCCCGCAGCCGGCTGGAGCCGGTGATGATCCGCGTGACCGTTCATCCCGATCAGCCCGGTGCCCGGGGTGAGCGCCGTGCGGAGGGTGTCCCGAGTCCAGAGGTTGCCGATCAGCGGTGGGCTCGACTGAGGCTCCGGCGCGCCGACGATGTCCGCGAACGCGGCGGCGACGCCCGCCGCCCCGTCACGCAGGAAGTCGTAGCCGCTCGTCCGCGCGCTCGTCGGGTCGAGCACGCCGTCGAACAGGAGGAAGCGATCGAGCGTGCCCGTGATCTGGGCGGCGGACTCCACGAGCCGCCCGACGGCCAGCTGTGGGACGAACAGCTGCCGCTGGAGGTAGGGGATGGGATCCGTCGTCGCGTAGGGGTCGTCCGAGAGGACGCGGTGCTCGAAGAGGGCGCCGTAGAGGTCGTCGCTGCGCGCGAAGGTGGAGGCGTAGTCGGCCTCGTTCGCGATCGTGGTCAGATCGTCGAGCCGTGCGAACGGCAGGGCCGTGTCGTTTCCGAGCAGCACGACGTTGCGCACCGACGGCCGGGCGGTCCGGATCGTGCGGAGGACGTCCGTGATCGCCCGGACGATCGCGTTGGCGCGGGCGGTGCTGCACGGCTGCTTGTTCCACTCGGTGTACGCGGTCCGGACGTCGGGGTCGTCCTCGAGCCGGATCAGCGCGCTCGGATGGCCGATGACGCGCAACTCGTCCAGGTGCGCCATCGAGAACCAGTCGACGACGCCCTGCCCCCCGGCCGCCGCGAGCTGCGGGCCGTTGGCCAGGAAGAGCGTGTCGGTGCCGACCGGGATCGTGGAGACGTTCACGCCGGTTGCCGAACCGAAGGAGAGCGTAGGGAGGCGGGGCTGGCAGGCCGGCGCCTGGCGCGGCGCCTCGGTCTCGACACGCAGCATGTATGGCTCGACGCTCGACGCGGCGTTGTAGCCCGTCACCTGCACCACGTACGAGCCCGGCTCGCCGTCGGAGATCGCGACTATCGCCTCGTCTTCGGTCGTCCGGAAGGCCGAGACGCCGAGCACCGGACGGTCGGACAGGAGCGTCAGGTCGTCGAGCGTCTCCGCCGGGAGCGCGTCGGTGAGATGGGTGATCGGAGCGCCTTCGTCGCCCAGCACCGGGGTCTCGAGGGGCGGCGCGGCGCCTGGTGCCACGAGCGGCTGCACGCCCTGAGGCCCGTAGACGACGAGGTCGTAATCCTCGGGAAGATGACTGAGGCGGATGGTGGTGCGGGTGCCCGCGGTCGACGGCACGTTCACACGGAAGAAGTCGGTGTCCGTGGCGCTCGTCAGGTACGAGAGGTACAGCGTCCGGGGGCCGAGGACCGGCGCCGTCGCGGGGTCGTTGTTCGGCTCGAACGTCTCCTGCACGTTCACAGGCGCGACCCGCGGTGGTCGGGGCGTGCCGCCCGCGGGTGCAACCGCGAGCTTCGGTGTCGCCGGGCCGAGTGTCGTGCCGGGCCTGACGTCGAAGTGGAAACGCTGGCCGCCGCCGACGGGCTGCTGCGTACGCAGCGTGTAGCGCGTGCCGCCGCCGAGAGCCGGCTGGACGCTCACGACGTCGAGTACGCTCGCGACCCCAGGTCCCACGCTCGCGATCCAGGGCGGTGTCTGGTCGATCCCGGTCCAGCCGCGCG
>DATFPZ010000289.1:0-10515 GCA_035264545.1 Acidimicrobiia bacterium | reverse complement strand
CGCGCTGACCGCTGTCGGCTTCCTGCTGATCTACAAGGCGACCGGGGTGGTGAACTTCGCCCAGGGAGACCTCATCACCCTCGGCGCCTATATCGCGATCTGGCTCACCCAAAAGGAGGGGGCGTTCGGGCTGGGAGCGCTCGGGCTCGTCCCCGGGTACGTCGTCACCATCCTGATCATGTTCTTGATCGGCATGGGCCTCGAGCGGGTGGCGTACGCGCCACTGCGCGGCCGCTCTATCCACGTGATCGTCATCACGACGCTCGGTGCGGCACTGGTGCTCCGTGCTTTCATCGGGCTGTGGCAGGGAACCACGCCCCGGTTCCTCGACAGCCCCGTTCGTGGCGACGTGTTGAAGGTGGCGGGCGCCAACATCAGCTACCAGCGGGTTCTGGTGGTCGTCGTGAGCGCGATCGTCGTGATCGCCACGATCCTGCTGTTCCAGTTCACGCAGTTCGGGCGCCAACTGCGGGCGACGGCCGCCGATCGCGACACGGCGAAGCTCTGTGGCGTCCCGGTCAATTGGCTGTCGATGCTGGCGTTCGGGCTCTCGGCTGCGCTCGCCGGGCTCGCCGGGATCCTGCTCGCCCCGCTCGGGAGTGTCGACCTCACGCTCGGGTTCAACTTCATGATCCTCGGGTTCGCGGCCGCGGTCCTCGGCGGGTTCGGCAGCATCGGCGGCGTCGTGGTCGGAGGCCTCGCGATCGGACTCGTCCAACACGTCTTCGGCGGTTACGTGCTGCGCGACTACAGCGCCATCTTCCCGTTCGTCTTGATGATCCTCATCATTGCCCTCCGCCCGCAGGGCCTCTTCGCCCGCGGAGCCCTTCGGCGTTTGTGAGGCGAGTGCTGTGAGCCTGCCCCGATGAGCACCCCACGGGCCACGCTCGAGAAGCCGCGCGCCGCGACGGTTGCGGTGTCGCCCGACGGCGCGGGCCGCGAGCGGGCGCGCCCGCCTGCGATGCGAGGCCAGCCGTACCTGTGGCTGGGGCTGTTCCTGCTCGGCGTCGCGCTGTTCCGTCAGTTCGGCGTCTCGGGGTTCGGCGACCCCGACCTGGTGAACACCTGGCTCTTCTACTGCGTCATCGTCGTCGGGTTCTATCTCGTCTTCGGCGTGTCGGGGCAGTTCGCCTTCTCGCAAGCCGTGTTCGCCGCTGTCGGCGCATACACATCGGCGTGGGCGACGCGCATCGCGCTCTTCGGCGTCGACTCGTTCTGGATGGGCGTGGTCGTGGGGATCGCCATTACCGCCGTGCTCGCCGCTGTCTTCGCCTTCCTGATGCGTCGCGCCTCACACTTCTACTTCGCGATCGCAACGCTCGGTCTCAGCGAGATCGTCCTCGAGGTGCTGCGGAAGTGGACGGAGTTCTCGGGGGCGAGCGGCGACACCACCTCCGGTATTCGACACATCTCGGTGTTCGGGTACGCGCTCGACAACCCGTACCGCATCTTCTGGGTGTGGTTCGGCGCGTTGGCTCTGGTGATGCTGGTGACGATCTTCGTCGGTCGGTCGCCGGTCCAGCGCGAGGCGATCGCGATGCGCGACCAGGACGTCGTCGCCGCGACACTCGGCGTGGCGATCCTCCGCTCGCGCATCACGATGTTCGTGCTGGGCTCGTCGATCGCCGGCCTCGGCGGAGCGATCTTCGCCCACTCCAAGGGCTTCGCGACGCCCGATTCCTTCGCCATCGACCTCGGGCTGGGCATCTTCGTCATGCTCATTCTCGGTGGCCTCGACTCGCGCTGGGGGCCGATCGTGGGCGCGGCGTTCTATGTCTTCGTGCCCCAGTGGCTCCAGGGAGATGTGCTCGGCATCCCGGGCGTCGACTTCACGGTGAACGTGTTCGGCCAGGAACACCGGCTGGGGGACTTCCGCGACATCTTCTTCGGCTCGTTGCTCGTGATCGTGATGATCGCCTTCCCCGAAGGCCTGGTCGGGATCGGTCGTCGTGTTCGTTCGCTCGTGCTCGGACGCGCGCATCCGGCGCAGCGAACGTGGCTCAGCGATCTCTTCGGTCTGACGCCGAAGAAGCAGCGGCCGGCGGCCGACGACGGCACCCACGCTCAGGAGCCCACAGTTCCAGCTCCGTCGCCGGTCCAGAATGGGTCCGGCGACGGTGCAGAACGAGCACCTTCGAGCACGCCGGTGCTCGAGGCGCACGACATCCGGGTGCAGTTCGGCGGAGTGCGTGCCGTCGACGGCGCCAGCCTGTCGGTGCTCGAACACGAGATCCTCGGTCTCGTCGGTCCCAACGGGAGCGGCAAGACCACGTTCCTCAACGCGCTGACCGGCGTGGTTCCCGCCTCGGGCTCGGTGCGCGTGCGCGGGACCCCGGTGCGACTCGGACGAGCGGGGCGCGTTCGTGCCTTGGCGGTCGTGCGCACCTATCAGACCCCGCAGACCTACGAGCACCTCACGTGCATCGAGGACGTGCTGCTGTCGACAGCGGACCGGTCGTTGACCGGGATCACCCCCGCCTGCCTCGGCCGACTGGCCGTCGTGCGTCGCGATCGCGCCCGGTGGGAAGCCGCGGCGCGGGCGCTCGAGCAGGTCGGGCTCATCGAGCTGGCCGAAGAGCCGTCCGCCCGCCTGTCCTACGGTCAGCGGCGACTCCTCGAGCTTGCTCGTGCGATCAATGCGCAGCCCGAGATCCTCGTGCTCGACGAGCCCTCAGCGGGGCTCGACTCGGCCGAGACGGATGAGCTCGTCGCGCAGTTGCGTCGTCTGCAGGGCGATGGCGTGTCCATGTTGCTCGTCGATCACAAGCTCGACTTCATCACGTCGCTGTGCGACCGGGTGGCGGTGCTCGAGCTGGGTCGGCTCGTGGCCGTCGGCCCCGCTGCCACCGTGTTCGAGGACCAGCGCGTCGTCGACGCGTACCTCGGTGTCGACGAGGAGGCAACGAGCAGTGCTTGAGCTCCGCTCCGTCGAGGTGTCGTACGGCCCCGTCCAGGCGGTGCGCGGGATCGACTTGCACGTCGGTGAGCGCGAGGTGGTCGCCGTCATCGGCCCGAACGGAGCCGGGAAATCGTCGACGCTGCGCGCCATCTCCGGCCTGGCGCCGTTTCGTGGCTCGATCCGCTTCGACGGACTGGACTGCCGCCGGCTGAGCGTCCAGGGCGGGGCGCGGCGTGGGCTCATCCACGTCCCCGAAGGGCGGCGCGTCTTCACGACGCTCAGCGTGCACGAGAACCTGCTCGTGGGCGCCACCGCCCGTCGCGGCCGCACGGATGGTTACGGCGTCGACGAGGTGTACGACCTCTTCCCCGCGCTCGCCCCGATCCGGCGACGAGTCGGCGGGGCGCTCTCGGGGGGCGAGCAGCAGATGGTCGCGATCGGCCGTGCGCTCGTGGCCGGGCCGCGGCTGTTGCTGCTCGACGAGCCGTCGCTCGGGCTGGCGCCGAAGGTCGCACGGTCGCTCTTCACCGCCCTCGCCCAGATCGCAACCCGGACGCCGTTGCTCCTCGTCGAGCAGAACACGGTCATGGCGCTCAAAGTCTGCAGCCGGGCGGCGGTGATGGTCGAGGGCAGGATCGTCCTCGAGGGGTCGGCGGCCGAGCTCACCGACCGCTCGGCGCTCGTGGCGTCGTACCTGGGTGAGGAGCCGGCCGTGGCGGCGGGCTGACCAACCTAGCGCGCGCTTGGTTCGGTCTGCTGTACTGGGAAAAGCGACAGAGAAAGGTAAGGAGGGAGCGATGAGGGACGGGTTCAAGGTCTTCGACGCCGACGCCCACGTCATCTACCCGCCCGACCTCTGGTCCCGGTTCCTCGACAAGAAGCACCGCGACCGGGTCGGCCGCAGGAGCCCGGCCGGCCTCGACCACTACAACCCGGTCACCGTCGACGGTCGCTGGACCCAGCACCCCACCTCCATCTACGGGCAGTTCCAGAAGGCCATCAACTGGACAGCCGACGACATGATCGCCAAGTACGGCGAGGAGATCGTCACCAAGGGCTTCACCGGCGACCGAGTGGCCCGGGGGATCGCCGTCGAAGGCGTCGACCTCATGGTGATCTACGGCCCCGAGTACGACATGTGGCTCGAAGGGATCGACCCCGAGCTCCAGGCCGCCATGGCCCGGGCCTACAACCGCTGGGGCGCGGAGATGCGCGAGACCTCGGGCGGTCGCGTCCTCACGTCGGCTCCGGTGCCGCTCAACGACGTGAGCCGCGCGGTCGAGGAGATCCAGTTCGCCCACGACGAGCTCGGCATCCGGTGCTTCTGGGCGCGGCCCGACCAGTTCAACCACCGCAACCTCGGCGACCGCTACTACGACCCGATCTACGAGCTTCTCCAAGGCCTCGACTGCGCCTTCGCAACACATGAGTACATGGGTTTGAACGCACCGACCGCGGGCTCCGACCGTTTCGACACCTTCACCGAGTGGCACACGGTCGTGCACCCGCACGAGGCGCAGTGCGCGCTGCTCTCGATGATCGTGCACGGCGTGTTCGAGCGGTTCCCGCGCTTGCGCGTTGCGTACATGGAAGCGGGATGCGGCTGGCTGCCATCGTGGCTCCACCGCATCGACGAGCACCTCGAGCTCGCGGGCGCGGTCGAAGCGCCGGAGCTCAGCGCGTCAGCGACGGAATACTTCCGTCGGAACTGCTGGATCTCGACCGAGTGCGACGACCACTTCGTGTCAGACGTCATCCGTTGGATGGGCGACGACCACATCGTGTTCGAAACCGACTACCCGCACCCGGACTCCAAATATCCGAAGGCCACCGAGCACTTCCTCGGACTGGACCCGAACCTCGTGTCCGAGGAGAGCAAGCGGAAGATCCTGTGGGACAACGCGGTCGATCTGTACCGGTTCCCCGCCGACTACATCCCGGCTGCGTGAGCGGTGAGCGATGATTCGCCGGCCCTTCGCCGCGGTCGACTACGAGGAGCTCGTCCGGGCCTATCCCCCGCCGCCTGAGTACTTCGAGACCGCCTGGTTCGCTTCCCCCGACCAGATCGAGGCGGTCCAACTCGCCCGGCTCCGTCAGCGGGCGGTGGCCGCAGGGCGCGTCCCGTTCTTCGAGCGACGCTGGGCGGCGGCAGGCTTCGACCAGCAGTCGATCCGCACGCTCGACGATCTCTGGAAGGCGCCCGCCTACACCGTCGAGGACATTCGCAAGAGCATCGACGCCCATCCGCCGTGGGGCGACTACCAGGGAGTGACACCGGCCGACGCCCTGCGCGAGCCGATGCGCGTGTACATGTCGGGCGGCACCACCGGGAAGTCCCGACCCACCTTCTACACGCAATGGGACCGTGAGGTCGGCGGGGTACTCACCGCTCGCGCGCTCTACATGCAGGGCATCCGCCCGGGCGACGTGGTCCTCAACTCGTGGGCGTACGGCACGCACAATGGTGCGTTCGCCTTCGACGAGGCGCTTCACCGGTGGCTCAACTGCGTCGTCCTCACGACCGGCACCGGCAACGTCACCAGCAGCGAGCGCCAAGTGGAGCTGGCCATCGAGTACGGGGCGAGCGCCATTCTCACGACCGGCGACTACCTGCTGCGACTCGCCGACGTCGCCCGCGAGATGGGTTACGACCCCTCGACCGACTTCAAGCTCAGCGCCCTTCCGAACATCGGTGATCGCGAGCTGCTCGAATCGACGTTCGGTCCCGAGTGCTTCAACTCGTACGGCTTCCACGAGGTCCAGTGGGTCTCGGTCGAATGCCCGGCCCACGACGGACTCCACATCTTCGAGGACGCGTTCATCGTGCAGATCGTCGATCCCGAGACGGGTGAGCCGCTGCCCGACGGCGAGCCGGGCTCGATCTGCATCACGGAGCTGTACAAGACCGGGAGCCCACAGTTCCGGTACAACATCATGGACCTCTCGTACCTGTATCCGCGCGAGCGGTGCGCGTGCGGAAGCTGGCTGCGCCGCATGGGCCCGTTCCAGGGCCGCGGCGACAACATGGTGAAGCTGCGCGGCGTGAACGTGTGGCCGGAAGCCATCGGCGAGATCGCGCTCTCCGTTCCCGGCGTCGCCCCCGACTGGTTCGTGCGGGCCGTCCGCGTCGAGAACCGCGACGAGCTCGTCGTCTCGGTCGCCAGTGTCCGCGATCCGGCCGAGTTCCCGGCCGTCGCCGCCGCGGTCGAGGAGCGGCTGAAGGAGCGTCTCGGCGTGCGCATCGTCTCCGAGGTGGTTCGGCCCGGCGAGCTCGATGCGTGGACCGAGGTGAACGTGTCGCCCAAGCTGAAGAGATTCCGTGATGAGCGCTGAAGGTTCTCGGCGAGTCGAGGTCGTCGACACGCTCTGCAACGCGTTCACACCCGACCGGCGCAGAGTCTGGGACGGCGCGCTGGCAGCCAGCGGCGTGCAGGTCAAGATCCGGCGCGACGACGTCGACAGCTTCGCCGGGCCCGAGGCGATGGTCGACCGGATGGACGAGCTGGGCGTGGCCACCATCTTCCTCATCACAGGCGACGTCGGGAACCACGGCCGGGTCGATCCGTTCGACTTCGAGCACGTCATCGCGCGGTGGGAGGAAACCGAGAAGCTGGCAAGTCGTTGGCCGGGCCGGTTCGCCGCCCTCGCGCTCATCGATCCCGACCACGGAATGGCCGGCGTGCGCGAGATGCGGGCCCGCCTCGGGGAGCCGTGGGTGGTCGGGTGCTACCTCCACACGCACAGCTGGGATCGCCGCCTCGACCACGCCGACTTCTACCCCTTCTACGCCGTGTGCGCCGAGGCCGACGTGCCGGTCGCGATGCAGGCGGGAACGTCGGGCGGCCTGCTGCCGAGCGAATGCGGCCGGCCCATCACGATCGACCGGGCCGCGCTCTACTTCCGAGAGACTCGCTTCGTCTTGTCGCACCTGGGCTGGCCGTGGGTCGACGAGGCGGTCGCCATGGCGCTCAAGTTCCCGAACGTCTATCTCGGCACCGGCGCGTACCCGCCCCGCCATTGGTCGTCAGCGGTGACCGACTTCCTGCGCGGCCCGGGCCGCGGCAAGGTGCTGTTCGCCACGAACTTCCCGACCGTCGGGCACCGCCACGCCCTCGAGCAACTCCGTGCGCTCTCGCTGGACTCCGGCATCGAGCGCGCGCTGCTGGAGGGCACGGCCCGCGCCGTCTTCAACCGATTGTCAGGGGAAGGAGGGTCGCAATGATCGGCAAGGTCTACAACATCCCGCCCCAGCCACCTGCGCCGGAGAACACGCGGTACCTGCCAGCCGGCGCGATCACGTTCGGCATCGAGTACCGCGACGTTGATCCCGAATCGCTCGCAGCGACGTACGCAGACGACGCCGCGCAGCTCGCGGAGCTCGAAGACAAGTCACCCGAAGGCGGGTTCTCCGACGAGGGTGTCTCGATCCACGTCTGCGGCACTGACGACGGGCACGAATACGTCCGGTTCGACGTCTTCGACGACGAGCCCCACTACCACTACATCCACCGGACGCCGAGTGGGGCCGAGGTCGTGAACAACGTCATCGACTTCGACACGACCGCGCACGGCGAGATGCTGCCGTGGGCCATCGAGCGCCTGCGAACGCGGCTGCCGGCGATGCTCTCCGAAGCGGAAGGCGGTCACCTCGTGTCCGAACTCGACGCCGACCTCGTCGGTCGGGTGATCGACGAGGTGCAGGGCATCGCCGAGAACGCGCAGCAAGCGCGCCGCACGGCGACCACGACATGACACGTCCTACCTAGAACGCGCCTTCCAAGACCTCGACCACGAGCTCGCCGCTCGCCGTGCGCGTCACCGACGCGACGTCGAAGCGGAGGGCGCGCCGGCGCGCGTCGTGCTCGGCGAGCCATCGTGCCGCCAGCGTGCGCAGGCGTCGCTGCTTCGACACGGTCACGGCCTCGACCGGTGCGCCGAACCTCGTGCTGGCGCGCGTCTTGACCTCGCAGAACACGAGCGTGGCGTCGCGCCGGACGACCAGGTCGAGCTCGCCGTCACGGCAGCGCCAGTTGCGGTCGAGCACCTCGTAGGCGGCGGCTTCGTACCACCGGGCGACGGCATCCTCGCCGGCGATTCCGAGTCGACGGCGGGGGTCGACCCGGCGGGGCGGGCCCGAGCCGGGCACCGCTACAGGTCCTTGCCCGCCAGCTCCTCGACGTTGACGTCCTTGAACGTCACGACCCGCACGTTGGCCACGAATCGGGCGGGTCGATACATGTCCCACACCCACGCGTCCTGGAGGTTGAGCTCGAAGTAGACGCGCCCCTGCTCGTTCTTCACGTTCATCTGGACGGCGTTCGTGAGATAGAAGCGTCGTTCGGTTTCGACGACGTACGCGAACATCGGGAGGACGTCCCGATACTCCTTGTAGAGCTGGAGCTCGATCTCGGTCTCGTACCGCTCGAGGTCCTCCGCGCTCATCTCACTCCTTGTCGCCGTCGCAAGCTCCGGCTCCTGCGGTGCCGGTCGGCAAAGCCGCCGTCACCGCGCACCCTCCGGATCGCCGTCAGGGTCGCGGGCTCAGGCCCGCCGCTCCCTGATCTTGGCCGCCTTCCCGACCCGGTCGCGCAGGTAGTAGAGCTTCGCCCGGCGTACGTGGCCGCGGCTCACGACCTCGATCCGGGCCAGGATCGGTGAATGGACGGGGAAAGTGCGTTCGACGCCGACGCCGAAGCTGACCTTGCGGACGGTGAACGTCTCGCGGGCACCGCTGCCCTTGCGGCGGGTCACGACCCCCTGGAACATCTGTGTGCGCTCCCGGTTGCCCTCCACCACCCGGACGTGCACCTTGAGCGTGTCGCCGGGCGCGAAGTCCGGAATGTCCTCACGAAGGTTGGCGCGATCGACGAGATCGGTTGCGTTCATCGTTCGCCTTCTCGAGGGGTCGTCTCGGAGGGGGAGGAGCCTTGATGCTACCGGTCGGGTGGTCCCTCGGGGAACTCGTCGAGCAGCCGCCGCTCTTCTGCCGTCAGGGCCCGGGGCCCCAGGAGGTCGGGGCGGCGGTCGAGGGTCCGCCGCAGCGCCTCGGCCCTCCGCCACCGGGCGATCCGGGCGTGGTCACCCGAGCGCAACGCCTCGGGCACGGGCCAGCCGCGGAAGTCGGCCGGGCGCGTGTACTGCGGGTACTCGAGCAGCCCGGCGCCGAACGACTCGTCGTCCCCGGACTCCGTGTTGCCCATGACGCCGGGAACCAGGCGGGCGACGGCCTCGATCACGACGAGGGCGGCGGCCTCACCGCCCGCGAGCACGTAGTCGCCCACGGAGATCTCGTCATCGCAGAGGTGGTCGGCGACGCGCTGGTCGACGCCTTCGTACCGGCCGCACACCAGCGAGAAGCCGTCGCGCGGCGCGAGCCGCTCCGCCATCCGCTGGTCGAAGCGCGTCCCGGCGGCCGACAGGAGGAGCAGTGGACGCGGTGGCTCGACGGCCTCGACCGCCGCGAACAGCGGCTCGGGTGTCATCACCATGCCGGCTCCGCCACCGAACGGCGTGTCGTCGATGCTGCGATGCGGGTCGGTGGTGTGCTCGCGGGGGTCGTGGACGCGCACGTCGACCAGACCGCGTTCGCGAGCCCGGCCGAGCAGGGACGAGCGCAGTGGACCCTCGAGGTACGCCGGGAAGATTGTGAACACGTCGACGCGCATGGTGGTGACTACTGGCGGTTGACGTCGAGGAGGCCGTCAGGCGGATCGACGATCAGGACGCCCGGTTGCTGCTCGACGACGAACACGAACGGCACGAGTGTGCCGTCATCGAGGACGAGGATGTCGTGGGCCGGGTTGGCCTCGACCTCGGCGACGCGGCCGATTGTGTTCCCGCGCACGTCGCGCACCTCCTCGCCGACGAGCTCGTGTACCCAGATCCGTCCTTCGCCCGGGTCGTCGAGCGGTTCGCCGACGAGCGTCGCGCCGCGCAGCTCCTCGGCGCCGTTCCGGTCGTTGATGCCCTCGAAGCGGACGAGCCACCGGCCCTGGTGCGGTCGGGCGCTCGCCACGACCAAGGTGCGGTCGCCGGCGTGCAGGACGGCGCCGGGCGTGGTGCGCTCGGGGCGGTCGGTGTGCAGCATCACGACGACCTCGCCCCGGATGCCGTGCGGACGAGCGACCCGGCCGAGCTCGAGGTCAGCCGCAGCCAACGGCCGGTTACTCCACGACGTCGACGTTGGCCTTGATGCCCTCGGCGGCGCCGGCGGCCCGCACGACCTGCCGGAGCGCCTGGATGACCCGGCCCCGCTTGCCGATGAGACGCCCCATGTCGCTCGGGCTGGCGTGCACGAGGAGCTGGACGTCGTCGCGCCGCTCCTCGACGTCGATCTCGACCGCCTCGGGCTCCTCGGCGACGTTGCGGGTCACGTGCTCCACCACCGCGCGAGCACGTGCGCCCATGATCCGGTTGCCTTCAGGCGCGATCTCGTCGTCGTACTCGTCGTCGTCGAGCTCGTCGTCCAGCACTTCGTCCCGCTCGTTGGGCGCGTCGTCACTCATCGCCCGACTCCTCGGTGCCTTCGGCCGCGGCGCTCTCGTCGGCCGCGGCTGCGGGTGCCTCAGGCTCCGGCTCCGGCTCCGGCGCCGCCGCCTCGGTCTGCTTCGCCTTCT
>DATFPZ010000288.1:0-6411 GCA_035264545.1 Acidimicrobiia bacterium | reverse complement strand
ACGTGCCGGCCTTCGCCGCGGTAGGTGAACGTGACGGTCGAACGGGTGCGGTACGCGTCGAACAGCGCTGGCAGCGCCGGGACCGTCGGCAGCGCGGCGAGCGCGTGCGCGGCCTCGCCTTCGCGCCCGCCGAGTTTCCACAACGCCTCGGTCGGCGCCGGACCACCCTCGAGGCGCACGGCGGTGACTGCAACGTGCAGCGCCGCCTGCTCGTCAGAGGTGAGATCGAGAGGCGGCAAGTAGTACTCGTCGGGCGGGATGCGGTATCCCTGCTCGGGGCCGAGGTCGTCGACCGACTCGAGACGTACCGGGATGCCGATCCCGCGCAATGTGTCCTTGTCGCGCTCGAACTGGCGACGGTACGAGAGCTTGTCGTTCGGATACCCGGGGACGAGCTCGACGATCTCCTCGAGCGTCAGCGGCCGGCGCGTGTCGAGGAGGGTGGCGACGAGGTTGGTGAGCCGCTCGAGCCGGTCCGTCATCACGCTCCCCGGTCGCCGTCGCAAGCTCCGGCTCCTGCGATGACGGTCGGCAAAGCCGCCGTCATCGCGACCGGGCGCGCTCGGCGGCGAGCACTCCGGCCGCCCCGGCGGCGAGGAACATCGCGGGGTCGGCAGCCGCCGGCCGCCCCATCGACACCACGTCGAGCCCGGCCTCGGCGAGCAAGCCGAGGACGTCGGGTGGCGTCACATCGACGAGGTCGTGACGGGCTTCGATGCCGGCCTGGGCGAGGTCGGCGCGGAGGCGCGTCTCCTCGTCGCCACCGAGCCGGGGCACCGCCACCGCGACTCGCTCGCGGCAGGCCAGCCGCAACGCCGTCTGCGTGTGGTGCGACAGCCCGACGTGCCGTGACCTCGGATCTGCGAACGAGACGCGCAGACACGCGATCGGCTGGCCATCGAGCGCGGCGGCGGCGTCGAGGATCCCCCCGACCTCCATCCCGGAGAACCCGAGGCGCGTGTTCGTACCGACGATGCCCGGTCCCATCGCCACGACGACCGCGTCGACACCGGCAACGTGCCGCGCCACCGCCAGCGCCGAGAAGATCGAGACCGCCTCGTAGTCACCACCGAACGCGTGACCGCAGGTGACCGTGGCGTCGATCAGCCCCCGTTCGCGGAGCGCGAACGCCAGGTCCGAGAGCGCCAGCGGCAGCCCCGCACCGTCGGTCATCACGTAAGCGAGCCGGGCATCCGGGGCACGTTCCTTGAACGCCACCGCCGCCGCCGGCAGCTGACTGTGCAGCGCGGCCGCCACGACCGGCATGCCCTCGATCGACTCGACCTCGGCCAGCTCCTCCAAATGCTCCTCGGCGCTCCCGACGTCCGCCTGCAGGCTCGTGTACCGCCCCTTGATGATGTGCCCCGGACCGCGTTCCGCCCACCGCTCCCGCTCGAGGTTCCAGTGCACGACGTGCCACCCACCCGTCCCCAACCCGAGCTCGACCGCCGTCGTGTTCACCACGACCCGGTCCCCCACCGCGACCGTGCCGGTCAACTGCGTGAGCACGTAAGCACGCTCGTCCCCCTCACCCAGGTCCACCTCGACGCGCTGCAGCCCGGGCCGCTCCATGAGCAGCGTCGTGACCTTTCCGGATCGGAACGACGGCATGAGTTGAGGTTAGGGGCCGTAACGCCAGCGGGACCGGACGCTGGCGGCGGCGTCGGCGGGGTTCGAGAGCCGAGCGAAGCGAGGCGATCGGAGGCGGGCTGGGTGGGCCCCGCCGACGACGTCGTCAGTGGCCGGCCCCACTGACTCGTTCAAAGAGAAGAGATCAGCCGCTCGACGCGGTCGTCGCGCGCCTTGAACGGGTCCTTGCACAGCACAGTGCGTTGCGCCTGGTCGTTGAGCTTCAGGTGCACCCAGTCGACCGTGTAATCGCGCTTTCGCTCCTTCGCCCGCTTGATGAACGCGCCCCGCAGGCGGGCGCGCGTGGTTTGGGGCGGGACCGTCACGGCGGTGTCGATCTCGCTGTCGCGCACGGTGCGTTGGAGATGTCCGCGCCGTTCGAGCAGGTAGTACAGCGACCGCGCCCGGGTGACGTCGTGGTACGAGAGGTCGAGCAGCGCGACGCGGGGGTGCGTCAACGGGAGATCGTGCCGCTTCCGGTACGCCTCGATCATGTGGTACTTGATGACCCAGTCGACCTCCGTGTCGAGCGACAATGGGTCGTCCTGCAGCTGCGTCATGGCGTGCTCCCACATGCGCAGCGCCTGCTCCTCGAGCGGCGCAAGCCCCCGCCGCTTGGCGAACCGTAGGGCGCGGTTGAGGTACTCGGTCTGGATCTCGATCGCCGAGAGCTCGCGCCCGTTGGCGAGGCGCACGCGGCGGCGGCAGGTGAGGTCGTGACTGATCTCCCGGATGGCGCGGATCGGGTTCTCCAGCGTGAGGTCGCGCCAGGGGCTGGCGTCCTCCTCGAGCATGCGCAGCACGACCGACGTCGCGCCGATCTTGAGGAACGTCGTGTACTCGCTCATGTTGGAGTCGCCGACGATCACGTGCAGACGCCGGAAGCGTTCGGCGTCTGCGTGGGGTTCGTCCCGGGTGTTGATGATCGGCCGTGACCGCGTCGTCGCGCTCGACACGCCCTCCCAGATGTGCTCCGCCCGCTGGCTCACGCAGTACATGGCGCCGCGGGCGGTCTGGAGGACCTTGCCCGCGCCGGCGTAGACCTGCCTGGTCACGAGGAACGGGATGAGGACGTCGGTGAACTTGGCGAAGTCGCCGTCCCGCTCGACGAGGTAGTTCTCGTGGCATCCGTACGAGTTGCCCGCCGAGTCGGTGTTGTTCTTGAACAGGAACACCTCGCCCCGGATGCCCTCTTCCCGCAGGCGCTGCTCGGCACTGCGGACGAGGCCCTCGAGGATGCGCTCACCGGCCTTGTCGTGGACGACGAGATCGTCGATCGAGTCGCATTCCGGCGTCGCGTACTCGGGGTGGCTGCCGACGTCGAGGTAGAGCCGGGCGCCGTTCTCGAGGAACACGTTGCTCGAGCGGCCCCACGACACGACCCGCCGGAACAAGTACCGCGCGACTTCGTCGGGGCTCAGCCGCCGTTGCCCGCGCAGGGTGCAGGTGACCCCGTACTCGTTCTCGAGCCCGAAGATCCGACGCTCCACACGCGGAGCGTACTGGCCGATGCCGCCGACCCCGGACCGTATGATCGTGGGGTGGTGCCGATGGAGCGCTTGACCTGGGTCAGCGGGTCGTTCTCGGCGCACGTGCTGAACGCGCGTTTGCGCTCGGAGGGCATCGACGCCGAGCTACGGGGCCCCGTCGACGGGCCGTACGCTCTCACGGTGGGCGACCTCGCCCGGGTCGACGTGTACGTACCCGCCGATCAGATGGACGACGCCCAGCTCGTCGTGCTCGCGGCCGAGGTCGACGCCACCCTGGCCGCACCGAGTGAGTGGAGCGGCAAGACGAAGACCCGCAGTGCGTGGGCACGGGGCGCCGCCGTCGCCGCGCTCCTCGCCGCCGCCATTGCGCCGATCGCGCTGTACGCCCGCCTCGGCTGACGTTCCCGCTGCTCAGCCGCCCAGCACGCGGCCGAGCACGTCGCCCTTGACGCGTCGGAATGCGCGGCCGGTCGCGCCCCGCTGCAGCACGGCCACCTCGAGCTGGCCGGGCGCGAGCGGCTGGCCGTCGCTCTCGCCGAGCACCGATGCTCCGAGCCGTATCGCGTCGTCGACGCTGAGGCCCGACTGGTACCGGGTGCCAAGCATTTGCGCGATGGCTTCGGCCTGACCGCCGAGGACCGTATGGCCTTCCTCGTCCTGGACGGTGCCGTCGTACAGGATGTGGAAGAGCTCGTCACCTTGGGGCGTGTCGCCGACCTGGGCGACGAGGATCTCGACCTCGTACGGCTTCATCTCGTGGGTGAACACCTGGCCGAGCGTCTGGGCATAGGCGTTCGCGAGCGACCGGGCGGTGACGTCCTCTCGCGAGTACGCGTATCCCTTCAGGTCGGCGTGGCGCACACCGGCAATCTTCAGCATCTCGAACTCGTTGTACTTACCGACACCCGCGAACGCGATGTGGTCGTAGATCTCGCTGATCTTGAACAGCGTGCGCGACGGGTTCTCCGCCACGATGACGATGCCGTCGCCGGCTTCGAGCGCGATGAGGCTCCGCCCGCGCGCGATGCCCTTCCGCGCGTAGTCGGCGCGGTCCTTCATGACCTGCTCCGGCGACACGTAGAACGGCATCGTCATTGGCCGGCGCCCTCCTCTCGGCCGCCGAGCAGCGCGGTGGCGCGTCGTTCGACGTCGTCGTCGGCCAGGGACCGGTACCCGTCGGCATCGATCACGGCCACCGTGGGGAAGATGCGGCGCACGAGGTCGGGGCCGCCGGTGGCGGTGTCCTCGTCGGCCGCCGCGAACAGCGCCCGAACGGCAAGGTCGATCGTCTCGTCCGCCGACAACCCCTCGCGCCACTGCGCCTTGATCCAGTTCTTGGCGTGCACACCACCGGAGCCGTTGACCTGGAAGTCGGCCTCCTCGTACTTCCCACCGGTGGCGTCGAAGCTGAACACGCGGCCACGGCCGCGGCGCTCGTCGAACCCGGCGAAGAGTGGCACCACGATGAGCCCCTGCATGGCAGCCGGCAGGTTGGCCCGGACCATCTGCGAGAGCTGATTGGCCTTGCCCTCGAGCGACAAGGGCTCGCCCTCGATCTTCTCGTAGTGCTCGAGCTGGGTCTGGAACAGGCGGACCATGTCCGAGCCGGGTCCGGCGACGCCCGCGATGGCGACGCCCGAGAGGTCGTCGGCCGGGAACACCTTCTCGATACGGCGGTTGGCGATGGCGAAGCCGCTGGTAGCACGCCGGTCGCCGGCCAGCACGACGCCGTCGGCGAACCGGATGGCGACGACCGTCGTGCCGTGTGGGAGGTCAGGAGGAGCGTTCGGTGCGCCCGCAGCCGGCGCCGGCCCCTGGTCGGGTGGAGCGGTGCGTCGCAGGAGCTCGGCGAACGAAGGTCCGGGGTCGAAGCCCGGCCCGAAGAGGGGAAGCGGGCGCTCGTTCATCGACGAGCGAGCCTACACGGGCGAAATCTCAGCGAACGCGGCCGAGCAGTCGCCAGAACCGCAACTTACGACGCAACCTGCGCACACGCCGTGCGTCGTCCATGCCCTTGAGCACGTCCGGCGACGGCACGCGGCGAGCCATCGCGGCGGCCTGCGAGCGGGCGGATCGCGCGCCCTCAGACCTCGGGACACGCTCCGGCGGCAGCCCACCACCCGTCACGCCCAAAAGCCTACGCTGGCGGCCCCCGCAACGCTTCCACCCGCTCGCGGGTCAGCCGCTCCGATCTCGTGCGCTGCGAGCGATACTTGGCATCCGCCGTCACGTATCGGGCGGCACGCTTGAGCAGATCGGGATCTTCGCGGAACAGACCAAGCGCGTTGTTGCACCGCACGCACAAGAGGCCGCGGATCTCACCGGTGCCGTGATCGTGATCGACGTGGAGGGAGATGCCTGCCGTCGGCAGGCTCTCGCAGAGCGCGCACACGCCGCCCTGTGCCTCGAGGATGGCGTCGTACTCCTCGACCCTGAGGTTGAACTTGTTGCGCAGATGAATCTCGCGGAGCTTCTTGAGTCGCTTGTCGCGATTCTTTTCGGACCAAGCCTTTACGCGCCGAGGGTTGGCCCGCTGCCACGCGCGGACTCGCGCGATCTCCCGTTCGGGATTCTGCCGGTATCTCCGGAGCCGAATTGCGTTCGTGCACGCTTTGCAGGACGAAGCCCATCGCGGGCACCGCGGTTCTTGTAGAACTCAGCGAGAGCCTTTAGCGCGCCGCATTTCTTGCAGAGCTTCACTCCGGACACGGTACGGAGCGGGTGTGACAGCTATGTCCAGATCGTGAAGTGTCATTACCGCGAAAACGGACAAGCGGTTCTATTCCCCCCCTTTCTGGACATAGCTCTTTACGAAGTCCTCGGCGTTCTCTTCTAGCACGTTGTCGATTTCGTCCAGAAGATCGTCGAGCTCTTCCTTGAGCTCCTCGCCTTGCTTCGTCGGCGCGAGGTCTTCGACTTCTTCGTCGACGCGTTCCTTCGGTGCCGGGCGTTGCTTGCGCTCTCGCTCGGGCATGGGGAGACCTCCTACGACGCCAGCCGAGACACCAGCTCGGCGGGGGTCGTGCACTCCTCGAACAACGACTCGACGTGGGCGCGCGTTCCACGCAGTGGCTCCATCATCGGGATGCGGCGAAGCGGGTCGCTGCCCACGTCGAGGATGAGGCTGTCCCAGTTGGCTGCGACGACGGCGTCCGCCCACTTCGCGAGGCACTGACCGCGGAAGTAGGCACGGGTGCTCGGCGGTGGTTCGGTCATGGCGGTCGTCACATCGGGCTCCTCGACCAACCGCTCGACCTTACCCGCCCGCACCACGCGCTCGAACAATGACTTC
>DATFPZ010000287.1:0-2769 GCA_035264545.1 Acidimicrobiia bacterium | reverse complement strand
AGGACGCCATCGCCCGGGCGTACGTGACCGGCGAGGCGATCGTCGCGTTGTGCGGGAAGAAGTGGGTGCCGACCCGCGACCCGTCGCGCTACCCGATCTGCCCGACGTGCAAGGAGCTCAAGGAAGCCGGCTGGACGCTCCGCTGAGCGGTCTGCCCCAATCGCCCCGCGCTGAAGGCGAGCGCGAGCCCCCGCGTTCCAACGGGCACGCCGTTCCGGCCGGCGCCTGACATCCTCGTCAGGTGTGCGCGAGGCTGACGGCGTCATGGCCGGCGCGCTCGACGGCATTCGCATCCTCGACCTGTCGTGGGGCATCGCGGGCCCGCTCGGGGTGCTGCTGCTGGCCGAGCAGGGGGCGGACGTCATCAAGGTCGAGCCGCCGGGTGGCGACCCGTTCCGCGCCTACGACGGATACAAGGTCTGGACGCGGTCGCGCCGGTCAGTCACGTGCGATCTGAAGTCCGACGCCGGCGCCAGCGCGTTCCTCAGGCTCGCCGCCACCGCCGACGTGCTCGTCGAGAGCTTCCGGCCCGGTGTGATGGACCGCCTCGGCCTCGGCTACGACGCGCTGCGCGCCGCGCTCCCCCGCCTCGTGTACTGCTCGGTGCCGGCGTACCCGCCCGGGCACCGCCTTGCGCACCGCCCGGGCTACGACGCGCTGGTGCAGGCGTCGTCGGGACAGCAGTGGGAGCAGCCGGGGTGGCGGCCGGGACCGATCTTCTTGCACATGCCGATGCCGAGCATGGGCGCGATCTTCCTCGTGCCGTCGGGGATCCTCGCTGCGCTCATCGCGCGCGAGCGGACGGGCCGGGGTCAGCAGGTGTCGACGAGCCTGCTTCAAGGCGCGTTCCTGTACACGACCCAGATCTGGCAGCACATCGAGAAGGCGAACGCCGCCTTCCACGACCTGATGGGCAAGAGCTATCCGCCCGGCGTGCACCAAGGGATGATCTTCGAGTGCGCCGACCGTGAGTTCCTGCACGTGAGCGTGATGAGTGGGCTCCCTCCCAAGAAGAGCATGGACGAGATCCTCGGCGTCGAGCCGCCACCGGCCGAGGAGCTCGAGGGCCTGCTGCCGCTCCAGCAGCAGGTGCTGATGAACGACCGGCGCCGTGACGCGTTCAAGGGCCGCAAGCGCGACGAGCTCGTCGACGAGTTCCTGGCGAACAACATCGGCGTCGAGGCGATCATCACGATGGAGGAGGCGCTCACCCGGCCGCACCCGCAGCTCGACGCGAACGGCATGGTGGTGACCGTCGACGACCCCGACCTCGGCCCGCTCATTCAAGTCGGCGTCCCGATCAATTTGTTCGGCACGCCGGGCGAGATCCGCGGCCCCCAACCTCGGGTTGGCGAGCACAACAGCGAGATCTGGGGCGAGGTCGCCTATTCCGATGCGGAAGCGGCCACGTTCACGGGAGGCGCGTGACGTGACGGACGCAACCGACGGCCGGGGACCGCTCGACGGGCTGCGGCTCATCGACTTCGGCCAGTACCTGGCGGGCCCGTTCGGGCCGATGATCCTCGCCGACCTCGGGATGGACGTGATCAAGGTCGAGCCGGTCACCGGCGACGGGATGCGCATGGCCGGCAAGCCGTTCTTCGGCTGCCAGCGCGGCAAGCGCGATGTCGCGCTCAACCTGAAGACGCCCGAGGGCCACGAGCTCGCGATGGAGCTCGTGCGCCGGGCCGACGCCGTGCACCACAACATGACCAAGGGCACGGCGGCGAAGCTCGGGATCGACTACGAGGCGTGCAAGGCCGTGAAGCCCGACGTCGTGTACTGCAACACGTACGCGTACGGTCTCGAGGGGCCGCTCTCCCACTTCGGCGGGCTCGATCCCCTGTACCAGGCGGCGACGGGCATCGAGTACGAGGCGGGCGCGACCCAGCACGGCAACGACCCGCTCTACTACCGCTTCGGGATGTGCGACGCCGCCAACGCGATGCTCAGTGTGGTCGGCGTGCTCGCCGCGCTCCTGCACCGGGCACGCACCGGCGAGGGCCAGGAGCTGTGGACGTCGTTGTTGGACGGCGGGGCGGTGTTCGCGTCGGACGCGATGGTGAAGCCCGACGGCACACCCGTGCCGCGGCCGCGCCTCGACAAGCAGACGACCGGCCTGGACCCCGCCTACCGGCTGTACGAGACCCAGGACGGCTGGCTGCAGATCGCGGCCGTCAAGCCCGAGCAATGGGACGCGCTGTGCACGACGCTCGGCGTCGATCCGTCACTCGACCGCTCGACCGCCGAGGCGCAGCTGGAGCTTCGGTTCCGGACGCGCACTGCGGTGAGCTGGAGCTACCAGCTCGACGACGCCGGCGTCCCCAACGAGATCGCGATCGACCCCAAGGGCGGCGACCTCATGCTCTTCGACGCCGACAACGACCGCCTCGGGCTGGTCGTCGACTACGAGCACCCGATCATGGGCGCGATGCGCCAGTTCGGGAACACCATCGACTTCTCCGACACGCCGGGCCGGCCGCACCGCCCCCCGCCGCGTATAGGAGAGGACACACAGGAGATCCTCGCTTGGCTCGGGGTCGATGGTGCGCGTATGGCCGCGCTGAAGGACCAGGGCGTCGTCACCTGGCCCGATGAGACCTACGCCGCTGCCTGGTGATCGTTGCCTCGTTGGAGGCAGA
The DNA here is from genome assembly GCA_035264545.1 of Acidimicrobiia bacterium. Lineage (GTDB taxonomy): Bacteria > Actinomycetota > Acidimicrobiia > IMCC26256 > JACDBD01 > JALZAA01. Next base: position 127 of record DATFPZ010000287.1, on the reverse strand, counting down.
TGTGGGTAGATGTCCCTGTCCGATCAGCTCGCAATGGAGGTGATCTTCCGTGGCTGAGACGGAGGAGAAGGACAACCAGGAGAACCCCGTCGAGCGGATTGCCGAGCGAGTCGGCGAGGCGATCGGC
>DATFPZ010000286.1:0-2937 GCA_035264545.1 Acidimicrobiia bacterium | reverse complement strand
TGACCCGCTCGCGTTGCTGACGCCCTCCCGCACGTTCGACACGCTGAAGAACGACCTCGTGGGCGGCGTCTACTTCGGCTTCAACAAGTACCAGGTGATGCCGGCCGAGCAGCCGGCGTTCGAGCACGGCGTCGATCCCTCGACCAACGCGCCGCCGCAGGCGTTCGACCGCGGTGGCGAGTACAGCATCGCGGACTACAACGTCGAGAACCTGTACGACCGCCGCGACGACCCGAACGACGGCTGCGACTTCCCGGGCAACCCCGGCTGCCCCGGCGTCTCGCCGCCGTTCAACTACGTGCCGGAGACCCAGGCGCAGTACGACGCGCACCTCGCGGACCTCGCCGGGCAGATCCGCGGCGACCTGCACTCGCCGGACCTCCTCCTGATCCAGGAGGCGGAGGACCAGGACATCTGCACCGTGTCCGGCGGCGCGCTGGTCTGCGGCACGGCGGACAACCGTGACGGCAAGCCCGACACGCTCCAGGAGCTCGCGCTGACGATCGAGAAGCAGGGCGGGCCTGATTATGACGCCGCGTTCGACCGCGACGGCCGGGACGATCGCGGCATCGTGGCGGCGTTCATGTACCGGACCGACCGCGTCGAGCTGCTGCCCGCCGATCCGTCGCACCCGGTCCTCGGGGGCGATCCCGAGGTCGATTACCGCTCGGCGGCGCTCGGCTACAACACCGACGTCCAGAACCCGAAGGCGCTCAACGCCGTGCTTCCGCCCGACGTCGACCTGAGCACGGGCCGCGACGGCGACAACGTCTTCACCCGCGCGCCCCAGGTGGGGCTCTTCCGGGTGTGGCGGACGGGCAAGGACGCGAGCGTGTTCACCGACGTGCTGGCGATCTCGAACCACTTCTCGAGCACGCCGGACGCCCGCGTCGGCCAGCGCACCGAGCAGGCCAACTACCTGGCCGCGATCGTCAACGCCGCGCCCGAGGAGCGGATCGACGCCGGCGGGGACTTCAACACGTTCCCGCGGCCGGACGACGCGCTGAACCGCACGACCGACCCGCACCAGCTCGCAGCGCTCTACGACGCCGCCGGGCTGGCGAACCTCTACGACCGGCTCGTCGAGGAGGTGCCCGCCAGCGCGTACAGCTACGTGTTCGTCGGTATGGCCCAGACGCTGGACGGCCAGTTCGTCAGCGACACGCTCTCCGACGAGCTGGGGCAAGCGAGGATCGCCCATGTCAACGCCGACTGGCCCGCGGACACGCCCGGCGACGGCGCGCGCGGCGCCAGCGACCACGACCCGCTCGTGGCCCGCTTCGACGGCGACGTGACGCTCGACCGGCTGGTCGCCCTGCTCGAGTACTTCAACGCGAACGGCGCGATCAAGGGCAGCAACACGTACGAGCAGCTAAAGGACCACCTCGACCAGGCGGCCGCCGCGGACGAGATCTACCGCTCGCAGCTCCAGGCGTTCGCGAACCAGACGGCCGGCAAGGCACCGACGTTCGTGACGCAGGAGGCCGCGGACGCTCTCGTCGCGGAGGCGAATCGCCTGATCGGCGGCTAGGGGCGCTTTGACTCGTGGAGGCAAAAGCTGTAGATACGCAGGGCAATTCATCACGGAAGGGAGAGGGATGAGGAGAGTCACAACGGCGGCGTTGATCGTTCTCGCCGCACTGTTCGTCGTCCCGAGCGCGCTCGCCGGTCGCGGCGGGGACGGCGCCAAGGACAACGACACCAGGCTTCAGATCCTGGCCATCAACGACTTCCACGGGCACGTGGAGCCGAACACGCCTGGCACGATCCAGATCGGCCAGTCGAAGAACCCGACGACGGGCGCGATCGTCAACCAGACGGTTCCGGCCGGCGGAGCGGAGTACCTCGCGACGCACGTGAAGGCGCTCCGGACGACGAACTCGAACACGATTACCGTCGCTTCCGGCGACCTGATCGGAGCGAGCCCGCTGTTGTCGGGCCTGTTCCACGACGAGCCCGCCATCGAGTCGCTCAACGAGGTCGGGATCGACGTGAGCGGCGTCGGCAACCACGAGTTCGACGAGGGCCTCGGCGAGATCTACCGGATGATGAACGGCGGCTGCCATCCCGTCGACGGCTGCCAGGACGGCACGCCGTTCCTGGGCTCGGTCTTCGGCTACCTCGCGGCGAACGTCTTCTTCGAGGGCACGAACCAGACGGTCCTGCCGCCGTACGAGGTGCGCAAGGTCGGCAACGCCAAGATCGCCTTCATCGGCATGACGCTCGAGGGCACGCCGCTGATCGTGACGCCGTCGGCGATCGAGGGCCTCGAGTTCCGGGACGAGGTCGAGACGGTCAACAACCTAATCGCGAAGCTGAAGCGGAACGACATCCGCACGTTCGTCGTGCTCCTGCACGAGGGCGGCTTCCAGAACGCGCCCTTCTCGAACGCCAACCCGGCGCAGGGACTGCCCGGCTGGGCCGGCATCGACAACTGCGACAACCTCGGCGGCGCCATCGTCGACATCGCCAAGAACATCAGCGACGAGGTCGACGTGATCGTCAGCGGCCACACGCACGCGCAGTACATCTGCAAGGGCGCGAAGGAGATCGACGGCAAGCTCGTCACGAGCGCGGCGTCGTTCGGCCGGCTCGTCACCGACATCGACCTCGTGATCGACCATGAGTCGAAGCAGGTCAAGTCCAAGACCGCCCGCAACGTCATCGTCACGCAGGACGTGCCGAAGGATCCGGCCGTCACGGCGATCCTGAACCACTACAAGGTGATCGCCGACCCGATCGCCAACCGGGTCGTCGGCTCGGTGACGGAGCAGCTGCTCTCGACCCGCGACCCCGGCGGGGACCCCGACGGCGACGGCGAGGCACCGCTCGGCAACGTGATCGCGGACGCCCAGCTGGAGGCGACGGCTCCGACCGACTTCGGCGGCGCAGTGATCGCGTTCATGAACCCGGGCGGAATCCGCGGACCGGTCAAGT
>DATFPZ010000285.1:0-6259 GCA_035264545.1 Acidimicrobiia bacterium | reverse complement strand
CCGGCGGCCGCCGACGCCACCGGCGTCGAGCGCGCCGCGCACGATCTTGTAGCGCACGCCCGGTAGGTCCCTCACCCGACCGCCGCGCACGAGCACGATCGAGTGCTCCTGGAGGTTGTGCCCGACGCCGGGGATGTAGGCCGTGACCTCCATCCCGGTGGTGAGCCGGACCCGGGCCACCTTGCGCAGGGCCGAGTTCGGCTTCTTCGGGGTGTGCGTGAAGACGCGCGTGCACACGCCCCGGCGCTGGGGTGATCCCTTGAGCGCGGGCGACTTGCCCGGCTCGGACTTGGTTCGGCGTCCTTTGCGGACGAGCTGTTGAATCGTGGGCACGCTGATGCTCCGCCTTCGAGTGCGTTCTTGGCGCGAAACAGGACGATGCTACTCGCCCGTTGCGCCGCCCCCGAGTTGCTCGCCCTCGTTCTCCCCGCCGAAGGACGCGCCGAGCACCTCGGCACCGGCTTCGCCCTCGCCCTCGCTCTCGCCGTCGCCGGTGGGCGAGCTGGTGTCGCGCAGCCAGTCGGCCAGGTCGGCGTCCGACGAGTAGAAGGGCAGCGGCTCGTAGTCGGGTGCGTCGGTCTCGATGTCCCGGTACCGCGCCATGCCCGTCCCGGCGGGGATGAGCTTGCCGATGATCACGTTCTCCTTGAGCCCGACCAGCCCGTCCTCGCGGCCCTCGATGGCGGCCTCGGTGAGGACGCGGGTCGTCTCCTGGAACGACGCCGCCGACAGCCACGAGTCCGTGGCGAGCGACGCCTTCGTGATCCCCATGAGCTCCGGTCGGCCCTCGGCGGGCTGCTTGCCCTCCTCGACGAGACGGCGGTTCGTGTCGGCGTAGAGCCGGGCGTCGACCTTCTCGCCCGGCAGGAACGGCGAGTCGCCCGGCTCGGACACGGCGACCCGGCGCAGCATCTGGCGGACGATCACCTCGACGTGCTTGTCGTGGATCGACACGCCCTGCTCCCGGTACACCTTCTGCACCTCGTCGGAGAGGTACTGCTGGGTCTCCCGGATCCCCTTGATCTCGAGGATCTCCTTGGGGTCGAGCGGCGTCTTCTCGTCGCCGACGAGCCGCTCGCCCGCCGCGATCTCCTGGCCGTCGCGCACCGCCAGGTTCGCCCGGCGCGAGACGACGTGCTCCTCCTCGGCGCCGTCGGAGCCGAGGACGGTGATCACCCGCTCGCCCTTCTCGCTGTCACCGATGCGGACCACGCCCGAGCTCTCGGCCATGACGGCCGCGCCCTTGGGCTTGCGGGCCTCGAACAGCTCGACGACACGCGGCAGACCGTGGGTGATGTCCTCGCCGGCGACACCGCCGGTGTGGAACGTCCGCATGGTCAGCTGCGTGCCCGGCTCACCGATCGACTGGGCGGCGATGATGCCGATCGCCTCGCCGAGATCGACCATCGACCCGGTGGCGAGCATGGTGCCGTAACAGCGCGAGCACACGCCCTGGAGCGACTCACACGTGAGCACCGACCGCACCCGCACCCGGTCGACGTCCGGGTCCGCCGCCAGCTGGCGCAGCTCGGGCTCGTCGATCTCCGTGTTGCGCGGGATCGTCGACCCGTCGGTGAGCTTGACGTCCTCGGCCAGGCATCGGCCGAGCAGCTTCGTCTCGAGGAGGCGCAGGTTCTCGGGGTCGCCCTTCACGTCCTCGACCCAGATGGCCCGGTTCGACTCGCAGTCCTCGTCGCGCACGATGAGCTCCTGGGCGACGTCGACGAGCCGTCGGGTCAGGTACCCGGAGTCGGCCGTTCGCAGCGCGGTGTCGGCGAGTCCCTTGCGGGCACCGTGCGTGGAGATGAAGTACTCGAGCACCGAGAGGCCTTCGCGGAAGTTCGACTTGATCGGCCGCGGGATGATCTCGCCGCGCGGGTTCGCCACCAAACCGCGCATACCGGCGATCTGGCGGACCTGCATGACGTTTCCTCGTGCGCCCGACCCGACCATCATGTCGATCGGGTTGAACTTCTCGGCCTGCAGCTCCGCCTGCATCGCCTCGCGCACGCGGTCGGTGGCCTCGGTCCAGATCTCGATCTCCTTCTGGCGCCGCTCGTCGTCGGTGATGACCCCGCGATCGAACTGCTGCTCGACCTTGTCGGCCTCCGCCTCGAACCGCTCGAGCAGCGGGACCTTCTCGGCCGGCGTCCGGACGTCGGCGATCGAGATCGTGAGCCCGGCCTGCGTCGAGTACGCGAAGCCGAGGTCCTTGAGCTTGTCGAGGCTCTCGGCGACGACCGCCCGGGGGTAGTTCTCGACCAGCTCGCTGATGAGCTCAGTGACGTCCCGCTTGCGCAGGACACGGTTCACGTACGGGAAGTCGGGCGGGAACGAGTCGTTGAGCAGCAACCGCCCGAGCGTGGTCTCCACGAGCACCTTGCCGTCGCCGTTGGAGCCGGTGCGGCTCAACACGATGGCGTTGGGATGCTCGTCGGAGCGTACGGGGAACTTCTCCTCGGGGAATCGCCCCGCCGGCATCCGCACCTTGATCGGCGCGTGGACCGACAGGCCCTGATCCTTGCCGTCGCCGTCGGACGCGAACCGCTGCTCGTGGGCGAGGATCGCCTCGTCGAGTGACGCGAAGGCCCGCCCCGCACCGGGGGCGTCGTCGACGATCTCGGTCACGTAGTACTCGCCGATGACGATGTCCTGGTTCGGCACCGCGATCGGACGGCCGTGCGCGGGCGACAGGATGTTGTGCGACGACAGCATCAGCAGCCGCGCCTCGGCCTGCGCCTCGGAGCTCAGCGGCAGGTGCACTGCCATCTGGTCGCCGTCGAAGTCGGCGTTGAACGCGGCGCAGACGAGCGGGTGGATCTGGATCGCCTTGCCCTCGACGAGCACCGGCTCGAAGGCCTGGATGCCGAGACGGTGCAGCGTCGGCGCACGGTTGAGGAGCACGGGGTGCTCCTTGATGACCTCCTCGAGCACGTCCCACACCTGCGGGCGGGCGCGCTCGACCATGCGCTTCGCCGACTTGATGTTCTGCGCGTACTCGAGGTCGACGAGCCGCTTCATGACGAACGGCTTGAAGAGCTCGAGGGCCATCTGCTTGGGCAGCCCGCACTGCTGGAGCTTCAGCTGGGGGCCGACGACGATGACCGAACGGCCGGAGTAGTCGACGCGCTTGCCGAGCAGGTTCTGGCGGAACCGGCCCTGCTTGCCCTTGAGCATGTCGGACAGCGACTTCAGCGCGCGGTTGCCGGGCCCGGTGACGGGCCGGCCGCGGCGGCCGTTGTCGAACAGGGCGTCGACGGCCTCCTGCAGCATGCGCTTCTCGTTGTTGATGATGATTTCGGGCGCGCCCAGGTCGAGGAGCCGCTTCAGCCGGTTGTTGCGGTTGATGACGCGCCGGTAGAGGTCGTTGAGGTCGGAGGTCGCGAACCGGCCGCCGTCGAGCTGCACCATCGGGCGCAGGTCGGGCGGGATGACCGGCACGGCGCGCAGCACCATCCCCATCGGCGAGTTGACCCGGCGGCCGTCACTGTTGGTGCGGTTGAACGCCGAGATCACCTTCAGCCGCTTGATCGCCTTCGCCTTGCGCTGACCCTTGGCGACGGCGATGACCTCCTTGAGGCTGATCTCCTCGAGGTCGAGGTCGAGACGGTCGATGAGGTCCTCGACGGCCTCGGCGCCCATGCCGCCGGCGAAGTACTCCTGGTAGCGATCGACGATCTCGCGCCACACGTGCTCGTCGTCGACGAGCTGCTTGGGCGCCAGCCCGCGGATCGTGTCCCACACGGTCTGCAGGAACTCGCGCTCGGACTCGGCGCGGGTGCGCAGCTCCTCGAAGTCCTTGTCCCTGGCCTTCTGGGACCGCTCGGTATCGGCCTTGCGGGCGTTGCCGCTGGCCGACGCCTTCTCGTACTCGCGGATCTCGCTCTCGAACTGCTCGTCGCGCTCGCGCAACCGGAGCTCGAGCTCCTTCTCGACCTCGGCGATCTCGGCCCGGATGTCGGCCTCGAGCTTCGGCAGGTCCTTCTGGCGCTTGTCCTCGTCGACCCAGGTGATCAGGCGGGCCGCGAAGTAGATGACCTTCTCGAGGCTCTTCGGCGCGATGTCGAGGAGGTAGCCGAGGCGGCTGGGGACGCCCTTGAAGTACCAGATGTGCGTGACGGGAGCGGCGAGCTCGATGTGGCCCATCCGCTCGCGCCGCACCTTCGAGCGCGTGACCTCGACGCCGCAGCGCTCACAGATGATGCCCTTGAACCGGACGCGCTTGTACTTGCCGCAATAGCACTCCCAGTCCTTGGTCGGCCCGAAGATCTTCTCGCAGAACAGGCCGTCCTTCTCGGGCTTGAGCGTGCGGTAGTTGATCGTCTCCGGCTTCTTCACCTCACCGTTCGACCACATGCGGATCTGCTCCGCGGTGGCGAGCGCGATGGTCAGCTGGGCGGAGTCGTTGACGTCGAGCACCGGGCTCATGTGCGTCCTACCTCTTCCGTCATCCTCGTAACTACTTCGTTCGTCGTCGTCAGAACGCCGGCTCGCGACGGCGCTCATCCTCTTCGTCGGTCCCGCGCTCGGGTCGGGACAGGTCGATGCCGAGCGACTCGGTGGTGCGGAACGCGTCCTCGTCGAGCTCCCGGATCTCAACCTCTTCGCCCGCCTCGTTGATGACGCGGACGTTCAGGCACAGGGCCTGCATCTCCTTGATGAGCACCTTGAAGCTCTCGGGGATGCCCGGCTCCGGGATGTTCTCGCCCTTGACGATGGCCTCGTACACCTTCACGCGGCCGAGCACGTCGTCGGACTTGATCGTGAGGATCTCCTGGAGCGCGTACGACGCGCCGTACGCCTCGAGCGCCCACACCTCCATCTCGCCGAACCGCTGCCCGCCGAACTGCGCCTTCCCGCCCAGCGGCTGCTGGGTGATCATGGAGTAGGGACCGGTCGACCGGGCGTGGATCTTGTCGTCGACGAGGTGCGCCAGCTTCAGGATGTAGATCCAGCCCACCGTGACGGCCTTGTCGTACTGCTCACCGGTGCGGCCGTCGTACAGGAACGCCTTCCCGTCGGTGCCGACGAGGCGCTGCCCGTCGGCGCCGTCACTGTGCATCTTCTTGAAGAGGTCCTCGATGGTCCCCTCGGGGCTCAGCCCGGTGCCGGACTCCTCGTCCCAGTGCGCACCGTCGAACACAGGGCTCGACACCCACAGTGCGGGCTGGGTGACCGGAGACGTCTTGCGCCCGTTCTTCGGCGCGTCGGCCTCGCCCTCCCAGCCGTGCCTGGCGGCGTAGCCGAGGTGGGCCTCGAGCACCTGCCCCACGTTCATGCGGGACGGGACCCCGAGCGGGTTGAGGATGATGTCGATCGGGGTGCCGTCGGCCAGGTACGGCATGTCCTCGATCGGCAGGATCTTGGCGATCACGCCCTTGTTGCCGTGGCGGCCGGCGAGCTTGTCGCCCTCGGAGATCTTGCGCCGCTGCGCGACGTACACCCGGACGAGCTCGTTCACACCCGGGGGCAGCTCGTCGCCGTTGTCGCGCGAGAACTTGCGCACGTCGATGACCTTGCCGGTCTCGCCGTGCGGCACCTTCAGCGACGTGTCGCGGACCTCGCGGGCCTTCTCGCCGAAGATCGCCCGCAGCAGCCGCTCCTCGGGCGTGAGCTCGGTCTCGCCCTTCGGAGTCACCTTGCCGACGAGGATGTCCCCGGGGCCGACCTCGGCACCGACCCGGATGATCCCGCGCTCGTCGAGGTCCTTGAGGATGTCCTCGGAGAGGTTCGGGATGTCGCGGGTGATCTCCTCGGCGCCGAGCTTCGTGTCGCGGGCGTCGATCTCGTGCTCCTCGATGTGGATCGACGTGAGCACGTCGTCGCGCACGAGGCGCTCGGAGATCACGATGGCGTCCTCGTAGTTGTGCCCCTTCCAGGGCATGAACGCCACGAGGAGGTTCTTGCCCAGCGCGAGCTCGCCGTTGTGCGTGGACGGCCCGTCGGCGAGCACGTTGCCCTTGCGGACGTGGTCGCCCGTCTCGACCAGCGGCTTCTGGTTGATGCACGTCCCCTGGTTCGAGCGGCGGAACTTGGACAGCCGGTGCGTCGTCCGGCCGTTCTTCTGGTAGTCGACGACGATCGAGTCGCCCGACACTTCGGCCACGGTGCCGGTGTCGTCGGCGAGGACGAGGTCGCCGGCGTCGCGCGCGGCGCGGCTCTCGACACCGGTGCCGATGAACGGCGCGGTGGAACGCAACAGCGGTACCGCCTGACGCTGCATGTTGGCGCCCATCAGCGCACGGTTGGCGTCGTCGTG
>DATFPZ010000284.1:0-7936 GCA_035264545.1 Acidimicrobiia bacterium | reverse complement strand
CGAGGAAGCACTCGGGGGTTGAAGGCGATGGACAGCGCTTGGATCGCGGTCATAGGGACGGTACTTGGTGCGGGCGTCGGCGCCAGTGTGACGTGGCTCGTGAATCGTGCCCAATGGAAGCGCGAGCAGTCTGTCCGCTGGCAATCGGACCGTAGGGCCGCTTATTCGCGATTCCTGGCTGCGAGCGACGCGTACGAACGCGCGGTGTTCGACCTCCAGCAGGACGAGCGACTCATGGCCGATCCCGAGAGTGCTCCGAAGGACGCTCTCGCCGGTCCATATCGAGAGTTCCAGGCCGCCATGACGGAGGTGACACTCATGGGATCGACCAAGGTCTGTGTCAGCGCTCAGAGACTCGCAGCCACGCTCGTGCCGGCGTTCACCGAGCTACAGCGCGACCATGATCGTGGTCCTTACGGCTGGTCCTCCGTCGATTTCGCGTCGGACCTTCCCGGCGGCGAAACGATCACAGAGATGCGACTCGACTTCGTTGCAGAGGCGCGAAGGGAGCTCGGGCTCCGAGACTGGTCCGGAGGAGCATGGGCCAGTTTACCCTCGCACATCAGGTGAGACCTTACGCCACCAACTGCCCTGTGCCCGGGGAAGCGGCACTAGAGCCCGCGTTCGCGTCCGGGTGTTTGCAATTCGTTAGCAGTTCGGGCCCCACTCGGAACCTTGCCCCCCGAAGCGGCGCGTTAGCGCTGGTCACGCGGTGGGCCGCCGGGGAATCGAACCCCGGACCATCGGATTAAAAGTCCGTTGCTCTGCCAACTGAGCTAGCGGCCCGTGCACGATCGTAGAGAACCGGCGTGCGACCACGGGACGACGCAGGAAAGGCGGCTGATACGATGCGATGCTCCCGGTGGAGCTACGGGCCCCCATCGTCTAGCGGTCTAGGACGCCGCCCTTTCAAGGCGGTAGCGGGGATTCGAATTCCCCTGGGGGCACAGGCGCCGGCGGCGTGAACGTCGAGCGTCGGAAACATGGTCCTGTGGTGCAGTCTGGTTAGCACGCCGCCCTGTCAAGGCGGAGCTCGCGGGTTCAAATCCCGTCAGGACCGCCGGCGGGTCGCCCGGGCGGCCCGCTCTCGGCCGGGTAGCTCAGTCGGCAGAGCACACGCCTGAAAAGCGTGGGGTCGACGGATCGACGCCGTCCCCGGCCACCAAGAGAACCGCAGGTGAGGCGCTGGTCCTGGCCTGCGTGTCGACGCGGCCCCTCCCTTTCGGCGCGCCGTGTCACTGTCATGACACTCCGGTGAGCTCTCGCGCCGCCGCGAGTCGTACTGCGAATCCACAACGGAGGAAGATCCGAGATGAGCACGACGGCAACCCGGATCAGTCAGATCCAGCTCGTGATGATCCCCTCGACGGACCAAGACCGGTCGGTGGCGTTCTACGAGGCGCTCGGGTTCGAGAAGCGCTTGGACATCCCGTGGGGCGAGGGCTACCGCTGGGTCGAGCTCTATCCACCCGACGGGACGGCGGGTGTCGCTCTCGTGCCGCCCGGCCCGGGCGACCCGACCGCAGTGCAGACCGGCATCATCCTGAACACCGACGACATCGACGCCACCCACTCCAAACTGCAATCGGGCGGCGTCGACGTCGACGCCCAGGTCGCGCGCGTCGGCGCGCCGGCTCAGATTCGGATTGGTGCCGTCGAGCTCGCCGGTCCGGTGCCGCCGATGTTCTGGTTCCGCGATCCCGACGGCAACGCGCTCCTGATCGTCCAGCCGGGCTAGCTGCCAGCAGTTTGCGTTCGTTGCCAGCCACGACCGGAGACATACAGCAAACGACCCGGGCCTGCGCCCGGGTCGTTGCAAAAGGTTGCCGACCTTAGAGCTCGGAGCCTTCCTCGACTTGCTCCAAGAATCGGCGGATCTCCGACTCACGGAAGCGCCGGTGGCCGCCGAGGGTCCGGATGGCCGAGATCTTTCCGGCCCGGGCCCAGCGGGTGACCGTCTTGGGGTTGACCCTGAACATCGCGGCGACCTCTGACGGGGTCAAAAGCGCCTCGTGCTCGGAACTCGCATCCATCGCCATCGCTGGCTCCTTCACTCTCTTGCTCGCGTTCCCTGCCCGTTCTGCGGCCCGGAGCCTCGGCGTCCTGGAGGCCCCACTTTGTGCGACCTACCCGATTTGTCCGTGTCCGAATCGTGCAATGAGGGTAACCTGCGAAGTATCCGGAGGGGATAGCCCATCGGGACCAAATGTCCAGCGCGATGGGACTAGTTATTCGTCCCGATCTGTGCCCCCTCGGTCGGGTCACCCCATCTGGGCATGACCGTGGCCAGGGGTGATCTGGCCGACGATCCACGCCTCGTGGCCGGCGGACCGGACAGCGTCGAGGGCGGCGTCGGCGGCGTCGCCCGGTACGACCGCCAGCATCCCGAGCCCGAGGTTGAAGACCTCTTCCATCTCGGCGTCGGCGACGGCGCCCGCGGCCTGGACCTCGGCGAAGACCCGCGGTCGCTCCCAGGCGTCCCGGCGCACGACCGCGTCGCAGTCGCCGGGGAGGACGCGGGCGAGGTTCCCGGCGATGCCACCCCCGGTGACGTGGGCGTAGGCGTGCACGTCCACGTGGCGCCGCAGCTCGAGCATCGTCGGCGCGTACACGACGCTCGGGCGCAGCAGCTCGTCGGCGAGCGAGTGGTGCGCGCCGGCCCATGCCGGGCCGTCGAGCTCGCGCCCGTCGACGTCGAGCAGCGCGCGTCGGGCGAGGGAGAACCCGTTGCAGCGCAGGCCGCCGCTGGCGAACCCGACGACGGCATCGCCGGAGTGCACCTCCGCGGGAAGGACCCCTGACCGTTCGACGACGCCGACGGCGAAGCCGACGAGGTCGAACTCCCCGGGCTCCATGACGCCGCCGTGCTCGGACATCTCGCCGCCGAGCAGCGCGCACCCCGCCCGACGGCACCCGTCGGCGACGCCGGCGACGATCTCGTCGATGGTCTCCGGGACGAGCTTGCCGACGGAGATGTAGTCGAGGAAGAACAGCGGCTCGGCGCCGTTGGCGGCGACGTCGTCCACGGACATCGCCACGCAGTCGATCCCGATCGTGCGGTACCGGCCCGAGAGTTGGGCGACGACCGCCTTCGTGCCGACGCCGTCGGTGGACGCGACGAGCACCGGGTCGTGGAATCGGTCGTCCGGGAACGCGAAGAGCCCGCCGAAACTTCCGACGTCGCCAATCACCTCGGGCCGGAATGTGGAGCGGACGTGCTCCTTGATGAGCTCGACGGCCTTCTCGCCGGCGGCGGTGTCGACGCCGGCGTCGGTGTAGGTGAGGGGGTCGCGTTCCCGGTCGCGCCGGGTCACGGCTCGACGCGGGCGGATGCCTCGGGTTCGGCGGCTCGGGACGCGCGCACCTTCTCCCCCTCGAGGGCGAGCTTGGTGTCGGCGTCCGGGACGGGGACCGGGTACTCGCCGCTGAGGCAGGCGGTGCAGAACGACTCGGCGCTGGACCCGGTGGCGGCCACGAGCCGGTCGAGGTCGAGGTAGGCGAGCGAGTCGACCCCGAGGTACTCGCGGACCTCGCCGACCTGGAGGTCGGCGGCGAGGAGCTCGGGACGGCGGCCGGTGTCCATGCCGTAGAAGCACGGCCACCGGTACGGCGGTGAAGTCACACGCAAGTGCACTTGCGCCGCCCCCGCCTCGCGCAGCATGCGGGTGAGCGTGAGCTGCGTCGTGCCGCGGACGATGGAGTCGTCGACGACCACGAGCCGCTTGCCGGCGATGTTCTCCCGGATCGGGTTCAGCTTGAGCCGGACGCCGGCGGCGCGCGTCTCGGGCGTGGGCGCGATGAACGTCCGCCCGATGTAGCGATTCTTCACGACGCCGTCCCCGTACGGAATGCCCGAGGCGCGCGCAAAGCCCTGCGCGGCGGGGATACCGGACTCCGGCACCGGCATCACCATGTCGGCATGGACCGGCGCTTGGCGGGCGAGCTCCTCGCCCATCCTCTGGCGCGCCGCGTGCACGCTCTGGCCGTACAGGTTGGTGTCCGGACGCGAGAAGTACACGAACTCGAAGAGACAGAGCTTCGGCGACGGTTCGGCGAAGTGGTGCGATCGCAACCCGGACGCGTCGATCGCCACCATCTCACCGGGCTCGACGTCGCGAACGTAGTGCGCCCCGACGATGTCCAGCGCCGCGCTCTCGCTGGCAAGGACCCAGCCGCCTGCGATCCGGCCCAGCGTGAGCGGCCAGAAGCCGTGCGGATCGCGCACGCCAATGAGACGGGCGTCGTCCATGAGGACGAACGAGAAGCCGCCTTCGAGGCGCGGGAGCACCCTCTCGAGCGCGACCTCCAGGTCACGACCGTCGGAGCGCGGCGAGGACGAGTACTCCTGGGCGACCAGCTCTGCCACCAGGGCGGAGTCGGTGGTCGAGTCGAGGCCGAACTCGGGCGCGGTCATGCCCGGGAGCATCCCGACGCGCTCCGCCAGCTGCACCGTGTTCGTGAGGTTGCCGTTGTGGCCGAGGGCGAAGCCGGCGTCGCCGACCGAGCGGTAGACGGGCTGGGCGTTGCGCCAGCTGCTCGATCCGGTGGTCGAGTACCGGTTGTGCCCGATCGCCAGGTGGCCGTCGAGCCCGGCGAGGGTGCGCTCGTCGAAGACCGCGGCGACGAGCCCTTGGTCCTTCACGACGGTGAGGGCGGCACCGTCGCTCACCGCCATCCCGGCGGACTCCTGGCCGCGGTGCTGCAGCGCGAAGAGCCCCAGATAGGAGAGGTGGGCCACCGGTTGCCCGGGGGCATAGACGCCGAAGACGCCGCACGCGTGGCCGAGACGCTGCTCCATCTCGCTACAAGTATGCCGTACGGATGTTCACCCTCCGGTAACTTCCATTCGTGGCGAACACGGGCTTCTGCTTGTGGTTCACGGGGCTGTCGGGCTCGGGGAAGAGCACGATCGCCGCCGCGGCGGCGGACGAGCTCCGCCGGCGTGGGCATCGAGTCGAGCTGCTCGACGGCGACGAGGTGCGCGAGAACCTGTCGGCGGGCCTCGGTTTCTCGAAGGCCGATCGCGACACGAACATCCGCCGCATCGGCTGGGTCGCGGCGCTTCTGGCCCGCAACGGCGTGGTGGCGGTGACAGCGGCGATCTCGCCGTACCGTTCGGTGCGCGACGAGGTGCGGTCGAAGATCGACTCGTTCGTCGAAGTCTTCGTCGACACGCCGATCGAGGTCTGCGAGGAGCGCGACGTCAAGGGTCTGTACGAGCGGGCGCGCGCGGGTGAGATCCCCGAGTTCACGGGCGTATCGGATCCGTACGAGCCGCCGCCGGCACCCGAGGTGCGGGTCGTCACGCACGATCGTGACGCCGCGGCGTCGGCCGCCGAGGTGATCGAGTACCTCGAAGGCGTCGGACTGACGGGGCCGGCGCCGCGCACGGAAGCGGCGGAAGCGCGCTCGTGATCGATCTGCACAGCCATTCGACGATGTCGGACGGGACCGACTCGCCGACGCGGGTCGTGCAGCTGGCGGGTGAAGCGGGGTTGTCGGCGCTGGCGCTCACGGACCACGACACCCTCGACCACGTGCCGGAGGCCCGCGCCGCCGCTCGCGCGCACCCGCTGCGGTTGGTCCCCGGTTGCGAGATCTCCTGCGAGCTTGCTGGTCGAGCCCCCGGGACCATGCACCTGCTCGTGTTCTTCGTCGACGACGCCCCCGGCGAGCTCCCCGGCCGGCTGGCCGAGCTCCAGGCGGCTCGCAACGAGCGCAATGTTCAGATCGTGGAGGCGCTGAACGCCCACGGCGTCCCGATCACAGTGGAAGCCGTGCTCGCGAAGGCGGGCCCGGGCTCGGTCGGTCGTCCGCACATCGCGCGGGTGCTGATGGAGGAAGGCCACGTGACGTCGATCCAGGAGGCGTTCGACGTGTGGTTGGGCAAGGGCCGTCCCGCGTACTTCGAACGCGACCGCCTCGGGCCCGAGGACGCGATCGACCTGACGCATGCGTCGGGCGGGGTGTGCGCGATCGCGCACCCCGGATCGCTCGGGCTCGCGGACGACGCGCTGGACGCGTTCGTCGGCGAGCTCGCCGATGCCGGTCTCGACGGCCTCGAGTGCGAGTACGGCGCGTACCTCCCCGAGGAGCGCGCGCCGTTCCACGAGCTGGCGCGCCGCCACGCACTCGCGCCGACCGGCGGCTCGGACTACCACGGCGAGAACAAGCCGGGCTTGTCGGTCGGCACCGGCCACGGCGACCTCTGCGTCCCCGACGGGTACCTCGACGACCTGGAGTCGCGCCGGCGCTAGCCGATGCGTTCAGTGAGCCCGCTCAGCGGGCTTCACGAACGCATCGAGCGCGTTCGGGATGGCGTCGCGCCAGGCGCGGGTGGCGTCGGACAAGGCGACATCGAACGCGTCGTGTGCGACCAGTCGGTCACCGCGTGTTTCGCCGACGTCGGCGGCGGGAACTCCCGCCGTGCCCGCGCGTGTGAGCACTTCGTCCACCAGCACGGCGTCAACCGCGCAGACGACACGCGACGCCGATTCCGAGAAGCACGCGAGCGCGCCGCCGATCGACACGTCGAAACCGCACTCGCCTGCGATCGCCATCTCGGCCAGCGCCACCGCGAGACCGCCGTCCGAGCAGTCGTGCACGCCGTCGACGAGCCCTCCGGACACGAGCGCGCACACGAGGTCGTGCACTGCGCGCGCGGCAGTCGCGTCGGCGCGCGGCGGCATTCCGCCGTCGAGACCGTGGACCACCGCTGCCCATTCGGACCCGCCCAGTTCGTTCGCCGTCTCGCCGAGCACGACGATGCGCGTCCCACCGGCGAGCGCGGCGGGCGGCGGGCGGTCGTCGAGCTCGTCGACGATCCCGAGGAGACCGACGACGGGCGTGGGGTCGACGTCGTGGCCGAGCGACTCGTTGTAGAAGCTGACGTTCCCGCCGACGACCGGGATGGAGAGGGCCGTGCAGGCCTCGCTCATGCCGTCGACGACCTCGGTGAACTGCCACATCACCTCGGGGTGCTCGGGGTTGCCGAAGTTCAGGCAGTTGACGAGGGCGACGGGCCGGGCTCCGACACAGGCGACGTTGCGCGCCGCCTCGAGCACGGCGAGCTGACCGCCGGTTCGGGGGTCGAGACGGCAGAACCGGCCCTTCCCGTCGGTGGTGAGGGCGAGAGCGCGGTCGGTCCCCTTCAGCCGCAGGACGGCGGCGTCGGCGCCGGGGCCGGCGATCGTGTTGAGGAACAGCTGGTGGTCGTACTGGCGCCAGACCCACGACTTGTCGGCGATCGTCGGCGTCCCGAGCAGCGCCAGCAGCTCGCCGGAGAGATCGGCACCGGCGGGAAACCGGGTGCCGAGCTCGGGCGCCGGGTCGGCCGCCTGGAGCGCGTCCTGTGCCGAGGGCCGGGACCGGGGCCGGTCGTACAGGGGACCGTCGCCCAGGCTCTCGACGGGGACGTCGGCGAGCGGGTCGGTGTCACCGGTGCCGTCCCCGTCCCCGGAAGCGTCGAACACTCCGTCGAAGACGCGGAATCGCCGGCTGTCGGTCACGCGACCGACCACGGACGCGTCGATCTCCCACCGTCCGCACAGCCCGAGCACCTCGGCAAGGTCGTCGGGCTGCACGATCACGAGCATCCGCTCCTGGCTCTCGGACGTCATCACCTCGACCGCGCTCATGCCCGGCTCGCGGCGCGGCACGCGGGCGACGTCGACGTCCATTCCCGCGCCGGCTTTCGCCGCCGTCTCCGATGCCGCGCACGACAGTCCGGCGGCTCCGAGGTCCTGCACCCCGACGGCGAGGCCGGCGTCCAGCAGCGCCAGGCACGCCTCGATCAGCTTCTTCTCCTCGAGCGGATCGCCCACCTGCACCGACGGGCGTTTCTCATCGGCGCCCTCCTCGAACCCGGCCGACGCCAGCACGCTGGCACCGCCGATGCCGTCGCGCCCGGTCGACGATCCGAGCAGCACGGCAAGGT
>DATFPZ010000283.1:0-3555 GCA_035264545.1 Acidimicrobiia bacterium | reverse complement strand
CGTTGCTCGTATCGCTGACGCTCGCGCTCGTCGTGAGCTTGAACTTCCCGTTCGACGGAATCCTGCCGATCAGCGACGATCCGCTCCGCAACTTCCTGGAGTTCCGGACGGCGCGCTGACGGGCTCGGCGTCGGCTATTGCCGGCGCAGCGCCCGGATGAGCTCGGCCTTGTTCATCTGCGATCGCCCCGGGATGTCGCGGTATCGCGCTTCGGCGTAGAGCTCGTCGACCGTGCGCTGCTCGTACCGCCGGGTCTCCTGCAGGGGGCCGTCGACGGCGCCGTTGGCACCCCGATCGCGGGACGGCAACTGCGATCGGGCCGGCGCGGCCGGCCCGCGATCGCGCCGGGACGTCACGTGGTACGAGAGGAGGTTCGCGACCCCGGCGATGGCGGTGACGGCGGCAACGAGGATCGCGACGGCCACCGCGCCGACGACGAAGACGAGCACCCAGTCACCGATGCTGTCGATGGTGAACTTCGCGAAGCCGAGCTGGCGCATCACGCTCTCGACCGCCGCCGTCAGCGCCCCGGCCAGGAGCCACGGGAGGAAGGCCAGCAGGAACAGGATGATGAAGATGCCGGTCAGGACGGCGGCGACGAAGAAGGCGAGCGCCTGGAGATCGAACGCGCTCCGCTCGTCGACGATCGCCGGACGGACCAGCTCCATCGGCGCGATCCTGTCCATCGGGGGCCTGGCGCGTGGTTGCTGCCTCAACACCACGGTGCACCTGCTTGTCGGTTTGCAACGAGCGTAGGCGACCCCGGTTGGCGAGCCGCGGTTCAACCGCGAGCGAGCAGCTCCGCGATCTGCACCGCGTTGAGGGCGGCGCCCTTGCGGAGATTGTCGCCGGCGACCCAGAGGTTGAGGCTTCCCGCCTCCGACGGGTCTTCGCGCACACGGCCCACGAGCACGGGGTCGACGCCGGCGGACTCGAGCGGCGTGGGATGCCCGTCACCGCCGTCGACGAGTTGCACCCCGGGCGCGTCCGACAGCAGCTCGACCGCTTCGGCTTTCGTCATGGAGCGTGAGAAGCGGAGGTTGGCGGAGACCGCATGACCGACGTACACGGGGACCCGCACGCACGTGACGGTCACGAGCAGCTCGTCGGCGTGGAGGATCTTCCGGCTCTCGTGGATCATCTTCCACTCCTCCGACGTGTACCCGAGATCACCGAGCGAGCCAGCCTGCGGGATCACGTTGCCGGCGATGGGCCGGTCCCAGACCTCGCCGGGCGTGATCGCGCCGTCGATCGCGCCGGCGCGCCGCAGGACGTCAGAGCGGCCGTCACCCTTCGTCCACTGCTCGTCCAGCTCACGCAACCCCGACTGCCCCGCGCCCGAGACGGACTGGTACGTGGAGACCACCATGCGCTCGAGCCCGGCAGCGCGGTGCAGCGGCGCGATCGCGGTGACGGGCACCGCCGTGGTGCAGTTCGGGCACGACGCGATGCCCTTCGGCATGTGGCGCAGGTCTTCCGGGTTGATCTCGGTCACGACCAGCGGCACGTCCGGGTCCATCCGGAACGCGGCGGAGTTGTCGACGACCTTGGCGCCCGCGGCGGCGGCGACGGGCGCCCATTCGGCGGCGATGGGATCGTCGACGTCGACGATCACGAGATCGAGTCCGTCGAAGCCGTCGGGGCGCAGTGTCTCGCACGTGACCTCGCGACCGGTGAACGCGAGCTTGCGGCCCTCCGATCGCGGCGACGCGTACACCCGGAGCTCGTCGACGGGGAAGGCGCGCTCCTCGAGCACGCGCAGCATCTCGCGGCCGACGACGCCGGTAGCGCCGACGACGCCGACTCTCACGCCGTCTCCTGACCGAGCTGGAACGCGGCGTGCAACGCGCGCACCGCCCGCTCGACGTCACGCTCCTGCACCGCGCACGAGACCCGGATCGACGACGTGGAGATCATCTCGATGTTCACGTCCTCCCGGGCGAGGGTCTCGAACATCTTCGCTGCCACGCCCGGGTTCGACCGCATTCCCGCGCCGACGAGCGAGACCCGCCCGATGCCGGGATCGTGGCTGACGCCGGTGGCGTCCGTCTCCTTCACGACCTTGTCCATCACCGAGAGTGCGCGCGGCAGCTCGTCGTTCGGCACGGTGAACGAGATGTCGGTGTGGCCGGCGGTCGACACGTTCTGCACGATCATGTCGACGTTGACGTCCTCGTCGGCCAGGGCACGGAACACCGCAGCCGCGATCCCGGGACGGTCGGGCACCTGCTCGATCGTCACCTTGGCCTCCGACGTGTCGTGCGTGACACCGGAGATGATCGCCTGTTCCATCGTCGGATCTTCCTCTCGCACCCACGTTCCCGGCTCCCAGCTGAAGCTGGAGCGAACGTGGACGGGCACCCCATAGTTGCGCGCGAACTCGACCGAGCGCAGCGCGAGCACGCCGCTGCCGGTGGCGGCCATCTCGAGCGCCTCCTCGAACGACAGCCGCGTCAGACGGCGGGCGTCGGGCACGACCCGGGGGTCGGCCGAGTACACGCCGGCGACGTCGGTGTAGATCTCGCACGCCTCGGCGCCGAGCACCGCCGCCAGCGCCACGGCGGACGTGTCGGAGCCGCCCCGGCCGAGGGTCGTCACGTCGCGGGCGGTCGACACGCCCTGGAAGCCGGCCACGATCGCGACTACGCCACTCGCGATCGCCTCGCGGATGCGGTCGGCGCGGACCTCGACGATCTTCGCCTTCCGGTGCGTGGTGTCGGTGACGATGCCGGCCTGCGAGCCCGTGAACGACACCGCGGGCTGACCGTGGTCGAGGATCGCCATGCACAGCAGCGACATGGAGATCCGCTCCCCCGCGGTGAGCAGCATGTCCATCTCACGGGCAGCGGGAACGTGCGACACGCCGTGCGCGAGCCGCTCGAGGTCGTCGGTCGTCTTGCCCATCGCCGAGACCACGACGACGACGTCGTCACCCTGCCGCCGGGTGCGGACGATGTGCTCGGCGACCGCCTTGATGCGGTCGGCGTCGGCCACGGACGTGCCGCCGTACTTCTGGACGAGCAGGTTCCCCACGCCGCGCACGGTACAGGGGGGATGGCGACCCCCGGGTGCCAATTGGCGCAGTTGCGCTCCTAGACTCCCCGGCCGTGGCGAAGCAGGCCAAGCGCGAGCGGCAACGGCTGAATCGCGAGGCCCGTCGTCAAGCCGAGCTCGCCGCCGTCCGCCGGCGCAAGCAGTGGCGCACCGCGCGCACGATCGCCATCTTCGCCGTGCCGCTCGTGATCGTGTTCGTCGTGCTGCAGCTGCGGAGCAGCGGCGGCAGCGAGCCCAAGCGTCATTACGACAAGGCGCCCGCGCAGACGCTCAAGAACGACACGACCTACACGGCGACGATCGACACGAGCGAGGGCACGATGGCCGTCAACCTCGACGCCGCGTCGGCGCCCAAGAGCGTGAACAACTTCGTGTTCCTGGCCCGCAAGCACTTCTACGACGGGCTGACGTTCCACCGCGTCGCCAAGGACTTCGTGATCCAGGGCGGCGACCCGGTGGGGACGGGCAAAGGGGACCCCGGCTACTCGATCGAGGTCGAGA
>DATFPZ010000282.1:0-4592 GCA_035264545.1 Acidimicrobiia bacterium | reverse complement strand
CACGCACGCCTCGCAGGGCGAGCAACGCACGCTGGCGCTCGGCCTGCGACTCGCGGGGCACAAGGTGTGCGCGGAGGTCATCGGCACCGAGCCGGTGCTCCTCCTCGATGACGTGTTCAGTGAGCTCGACCCGGCCAGAGCCGAGGCACTCGTCTCCGAGCTCCCCGCCGGTCAGACGTTGATCACCACCGCGTCCGCGGTACCGGACTCGGTGCATCCCGATCGCCGCCTCCGGGTGCGCGAAGGCCGCGTCGAGGAGGCGGCGTGACCAGGCGGCCCGAGGGTCGACCCGACGAACCCCGGCGCCTGCGCGACTCGCTGGCCGAGGTGAGCGCCGATCTCGGGCTTCCCGAGCCCGACGCGCTCGCGTTCATCATCGAGGAATGGGAGAGCCTGGTCGGGCCCGATGTAGCCCCCCATTGCCGGCTGACTTCCCTGCGCGACGGCGTATTGCGGGTGACGGTCGACACCGCGCCGCGTGGGACCCAGCTGCGCTATCTGGAAGGCGAGCTCGTCGAGCGGGCGGCGTCGTTGCTCGGCGCGGACGTCGTGCGCGAGCTGCGCGTACGAGTCGGCGCACCGAGCGCGCGACGCGGGTGTTGAACAGCGCGAAATCCCGTCCGGGAACGCCGATCCGGCGGGGGTCGTCTGGTACAATGAAACCAACGGTTTAGGGGTCCTGACCAGCGCTTTTGCAGGATTCCACCCCCTCGTCGGGGCGAACCGCACACCTCCCCCGAACCCCGACCAGAAAGGCGCCGCGCGTGGCGTATACGGCCAAGGACATCACCGTGCTCAAGGGCCTCGAGCCCGTGCGCGAACGCCCTGGCATGTACATCGGATCGACGGGACCGTCGGGCCTGCACCACCTCGTGTACGAGGTCGTCGACAACTCGGTCGACGAAGCGATGGCCGGCGAAGCCACGAGGATCGATGTGACACTGCTCGCCGACGGCGGGTGCCGCGTCTCCGACAACGGCCGTGGCATCCCGGTCGACAACCACCGCGAGTACAGGAACAAGTCCGCGGCCGAGGTCATCATGACCACGTTGCACGCCGGCGCGAAGTTCGGCGGCGACGGTTACAAGATCTCGGGCGGGTTGCACGGCGTCGGGGTATCGGTCGTCAACGCGTTGTCCAGCCGCCTCGAGATGGAGATCCATCGCGACGGCGGACGCTGGCTACAGGAGTTCGCGAAAGGCGGCAAGCCCCAGGGCAAGATCCGACGCGTCAAAGCGTCGAAGCAGACAGGCACGACCATCACCTTCTGGCCGGACGCGACGATCTTCGAGGAGACCGAGTTCCGCGCCCAGACGATCCTCGAGCGGCTTCGCGAGATGGCCTTCCTCAACAAGGGTCTCGAGATCCGCTTCACGGACGAGCGCACCGACCCGAAGCTCGAGCAGACGTACAAGTACTCGGGCGGTCTCGTCGATTTCGTCAAGCACCTGAACGGGTCGAAGGATCCTTTGTTCAAGCGCGTGATCTCCCTCGAAGAGCAGTCCCAGGCGGGCGAGGTCGAGATCGCGATGCAGTGGAACACCGGCTTCTACGAAGGCATCCACTCGTTCGCGAACAACATCGCAACCACCGAGGGCGGAATGCACGAAGAGGGCTTCAAGAAGGCCCTCACCAACGCGGTCAACCGGTACGCGCGGGCCAAGGGCATGGTGAAGGACAAGGACGTGAGCCTTCTCGGTGAGGACATCCGGGAAGGTCTGACCGCGATCGTGTCGGTGCGCCTCCGCAACCCGCAGTTCGAGGGTCAGACGAAGGCGAAGCTCGGCAACACCGAGATGCGATCGGCGGTCGAGAGGTCCACGAACGAGAAGCTGGGAGACTGGCTCGAAGAGCACCCTTCGGAGGCCCGTCAGGTTCTGAACAAGGCGACCCAGGCCGCCCGGGCCCGGCTCGCAGCCCGTCAGGCCCGTGATCTCACACGTCGCAAGTCGCTGCTCGAGTCGGCCGCCATGCCCGGCAAGCTCGCCGACTGCTCCTCGAAGGACCCAAAGGAATCAGAGCTGTTCATCGTCGAAGGTGACAGCGCCGGCGGCAGCGCCAAGCGGGCGCGCGACTCGAGCTACCAGGCGATCCTGCCCATCCGGGGGAAGATCCTCAACGTCGAGCGCGCCCGTATCGACCGTCTGCTCAAGAACGAAGAAGTTCAGTCGCTCGTCACCGCGATCGGCAGCGGCACCGGTGAAGACTTCAACCGAGACAAGGTGCGGTACCACAAGGTGATCCTCCTCGCCGACGCCGACGTCGACGGCGCGCACATCCGCACGCTGCTGCTCACGCTCTTCTTCCGGCAGCTGCCCGACATGTTGAAGAACGGCTACATCTACATCGCCCAGCCGCCGCTCTATCGCGTCGACATCGGCAAGGAGCACTACTACCTGAAGGACGACGCGGTGCTGCGCGACTTCGACGCCGCGCACGACGGCCGCAAGTACGAAGTGCTGCGGTTCAAGGGACTGGGGGAGATGGACTGGGAGGAGCTCAAGGTCACGACGATGGACCGCGCGACACGAAACCTGCTGCAGGTGTCGGTCGACGACGCGGCCATCGCCGACGAGATCTTCTCCAAGCTGATGGGCGACGACGCCGAGACGCGTCGCCACTTCATCCAGGAGAACGCCAAGGACGTGCGCTTCCTTGACATCTGACGCCCATGCCTGACGACGGCCAGCAGACACTCGAAGGCAACATCGAGCCCATCGAGATCCAGGAGGAGATGGAACGCTCCTACCTGGATTACGCGATGTCGGTCATCACCGCACGCGCTCTCCCCGACGCGCGCGACGGTCTCAAGCCCGTGCAGCGCCGGATCCTCTACGGGATGTACGAGCAGGGTCTGCGTCCGGACCGCAAGCATCAGAAATCCGCGCAGGCCGTCGGGCAGGTCATGGGGAAGTACCACCCGCACGCGGGTGAGGCCATCTACGCCGCGCTCGCCCGCATGGCCCAGGAGTTCTCGCTGCGGTATCCGCTCATCGACGGGCACGGCAACTTCGGATCGCCCGACCCGAACGACAGTCCGGCGGCCCAGCGCTACACGGAGGCACGTCTCGCCGCGTTGGCGATGGAGCTCATCGGCGAGATCGACGAGAACACCGTCGACGTGGCCGACACCTACGACGGCCAGAACCAGGAGCCGGTCGTGCTCCCGGCGCGGTTTCCCAACCTGCTCGTCAACGGCGGAGGCGGGATCGCGGTCGGGATGGCGACGAACATCCCGCCCCACAACCTGAACGAGATCATCGACGCTTGTGTCCACGTACTCGACAACCCGGACGCGAAGCCCAACGACCTGATGCGCTTCGTGAAAGGGCCTGACTTCCCGACCGGCGCCCTCATCCTCGGCCGCGACGGCATCAAGGACGCGTACCGGACCGGCCGAGGCTCGATCAAGATGCGGGCCGTCACCGACATCGAAGAAGGGCGACGAGGGGAGGGGCGGATCGTCGTCACCGAGGTGCCGTTCCAGACGTCGGTCGAGGTGATCGGCCAGAAGATCGCCGAGCTCGTGAACGAGCGCAAGATCGACGGCATCAAGGACGTCCGCAACGAGTCGGCCGGTGACACGACGCGCCTCGTGATCGAGCTACGCCGCGATGCCAACCCGCAAGTCGTGCTGAACCAGCTGTACAAGCACACGCCGATGCAGTCGAGCTTCCCGGTGAACATGCTGGCGCTCGTCGACGGGGTGCCGAAGCTGCTGAACCTGTCGCAGGCGGTCCTCGTGTACGTCGCCCACGAGATGGAAGTGGTGACGCGGCGCACGCAGTACCGCGTCGACAAGGCACGCGAACGGGAGCACATCGTCGAAGGACTCGTCCGCGCCCTCGACATGATCGATGCGATCATCGAGCTCATCCGGGGCGCGGCTGACGTCGACACCGCCCGCACCGGGCTCATGGCGAAACCGTTCGAGTTCAGCGAGATCCAGGCAAACTTCATCCTCGACATGCAGCTGCGGCGGCTCACGCAGCTCGAGGGGCAGAAGCTGCGCGACGAGCTCGGCGAGCTCCGGGAGCAGATCAAGGAGCTCGAGTCGATCCTGCGGAGCAAGAAGAAGCTCCGCACGGTCATCAAGGACGAGCTGGGCGAGCTGCGCGAGCGCTACGGCAACGAGCGCAGGACACGAATCACCGTCGACACCGGCGACCTCGACGCCCTCGACCTCATCGAAGACGAAGAAGTCATCGTCGTCCTGTCGAAGAAGGGCTACATCAAGACCGTCGCCGCGGACTCCTTCCGCCGACAGGGTCGGGGCGGCCGGGGCGTGAAGGGCGGCAACCTGCGCGACGGCGATTACGTCGCCCACCTGCTGACCACCAGCGCCCACTCCTACCTGCTGTTTTTCTCGAACCGCGGGCGGGTATACCGGCTGCGCGCCCACGAGATCCCGTTGAAGGAGCGCACAGCCCGCGGCACCGCCCTCGTCAACCTCGTCTCGCTGAACCAGGGGGAGCAGATCCAGGCGATCATCGACACTCGCACCTACGAGGACGGCGCCTACCTGTTCTTTGCGACGAAGAACGGGGTAGTCAAGAAGACGCTGATCTCGGAGTTCGATTCCTCGATTCGCA
>DATFPZ010000281.1:0-3473 GCA_035264545.1 Acidimicrobiia bacterium | reverse complement strand
TCACGAACCTCGCCGGTACCATCAAAAGGAATGACACTCGGGTTCGAGCTGGCGCGCACGAACACCGCCCTTGGTGGCGACGCGCTCGCGCACACCCGACGGCTCATGGCGTCGTGGCAGGTGCTCGCCGACCTCTGCTTCGCCGACCTCTTGTTCCTCGCCGCCATCGAGGGCGAAGACGGCCACCGTTTCGTCGTGCTCGGCCAAGTACGCCCGACCACCGACCAGACCCTGTACACGGACGACATGGTCGGCACGGTCGTCGGCGAGGTCGAACGGCCGCTCGTCAGCCGGGCGTGGCGGGAGGGGGAGATCGTCGAAGGCGAGACCAAGGCGCTCGGCTCGACCGAGCGCGCCCGGATCAAGTGCATCCCGGTGCGGTACGAGGGCAGCCTGATCGGGCTCGTCACCCGCGAGACGCCCCTCACCTTCGGGCGCCGGGCCGGCTCGCTCGAACGCCAGTACTTCGAAGTGTTCGACCGACTCGCCCGGATGATCGCCGAGGGCAGCTTCCCGTTCCCACGCGACGAGGTCGAGTTCGAGGACGCACCACGGGTGGCGGACGGCGTGATCATCCTGGACGGCGACGCCCAGATCCGCTTCGCCAGCCCGAACGCGATCAGCTCGCTGCATCGGATGGGGATTCACGCGTACGCGTCGGGGCAACGGCTGGCCGAGATCGGGTTCGACCAGGACGCGGTCGACGCCGCCCTCGCCGCCCGGCTTCCGGTCACCGAGGAGGTGGAGCGGGGCGACACGTCGATCCTGCTCCGCGCCATCCCACTGCTCGACGCCGGCGATGCGGTCGGGGCGTTGGTGCTCATGCGCGACGTGACCGACTTGCGGCGGCGCGACCGCATGCTGCTCTCGAAGGACGCCACCATCCGCGAGATCCACCACCGGGTGAAGAACAACCTGCAGACGATCGCAGCGCTGCTGCGGCTGCAGGGACGGCGGCTCGCATCGGAGGAGGCGCAGGAGGCGATCGAGGAGTCGGAGCGGCGCATCCGGTCGATCGCCATCGTGCACGAGACGCTCTCGCGCGACGCCGGTGACGTCGTGCCGTTCGGCGACGTCGTGAAGCCGCTCGTGCGGACGGTCGAGGAAACCGTCTCGACGCCGGACGTGACCCTGCGCTTCGAGGTGTCAGGTGACGCCGGGAACCTGAGGGGCGACGTCGCCACCGCGCTCGCGGTGGTGCTCAACGAGCTGATGCAGAACGCGGTCGACCATGCCTTCCCGCGTGACGGCGCCGGTCCGATGCAGGGGAGCGTGCAAGTGCGGCTGGCGCGTCTCGGCAGTGAGCTGGTCGTCGAGGTGATCGACGACGGAGTCGGGCTGCCGCCGGGGTTCACGGTCGAGTCGTCGAAGGGGCTCGGCCTGTCGATCGTGCAGGCGCTCGTGAACGGCGAGCTCGGCGGGTCGATGGAGCTGGGCCCGTCCGCGCGCGACACGGGTGGGACGCACGTGCGGTTGCGGGTGCCGTTGGCGCCGAGCGCGCCGGTCGAGTTGTGAGCGGCGCCGACTCCGCGGGAACGGAGCTAGCTGGCGGCGCGGCGTTGCTTCGCCAGCCACGCCTTGCGCAGCTTGCGGCGTTCCTCTTCGGTCGTGCCGCCCCAGACGCCCGCCTCCTGGTTGGTGGCGAGCGCGAACTCGAGGCATTCCTCGTTCACGTCGCAGGCGGTGCAGATGCGCCTGGCCGTTTCGATTTGCTCGAGGGCAGGGCCGGTGCTGCCGATCGGGAAGAAGATGTCGGGGTCGGAATCACGGCACGCGGAGCGACCGCGCCACGCGTCCATGTCCCAGTCATGAGTTCTGATCCAAGTGAGCGCCACGAAGCCTCCGGTACTCGTGGTCGTCGTGCGAGTCGTGCACGAGCCCTCGTGCACACGTTCACAAGCATCCTCGGGCTGCCCACCTCGAGGCAATACCGAAGGGTATTGACCGCTGCACGAACGCGCAAGGGGCAATTTTCAACTGCCGTGGGGTATGACCTGCGGTTTCGCGCACGCTGACGTGGCGGCGCCGCGCGTCCTGGCCCATCGGGGCGCCGCCCGGGTGGCGCCCGAGAACACGCTGGAGGCGTTCGTGGCCGCCAGCGCGCTCGGTGCCGACGGGGTCGAGCTCGACGTCCACCGGACCGCCGACGGAGGGCTGGTCGTGCACCACGACGCCGGTGCACGCGGGCTCGGCGTGCTCGCCGAGCGACGCGAGGCCGAGATCCGCGCCGCCCGACCCGAGATTCCCACGCTCGAGGGGGCGCTCGAGGCCTGCGCCGGGATGCTCGTCAACATCGAAGTGAAGAATCTGCCCGGAGACGCCGACTACGACCCGGCGGACGGCGTGGCTGCGGCGGTCGTCACGCTCCTCACGCGACGGGACCGGCGGGACGACGTCCTGGTGTCGTCGTTCAACCTCGCGTCGGCCGATCGCGTGCGCGACCTCGACGCTTCCATCCCGACCGGCTTCCTGACGCTCGTCGGCATGGACCCGGTCGACGGGGTCGACATCGCGCACGCGCACGGCCACGGCGCCGTCAACCCCGACGTGCGCGCCCTCGTGGGCGATGCCGCCGGCGCGACGGTCGCGCGGGCGCACGAGCTCGGGATGGCGGTCAACGTCTGGACCGTGAACGGCGAGGACGAGATGCGGCGGCTCGCGGCCGCCGGCGTCGACGCCATCATCACCGACGTGCCCGACGTCGCCCGCCGCGTGTTCGGCTGACGGTGATGCGTATCTGAACTGCGCTCTGCGCAATTCAGATACGCATCAGGGAGGCGTAACGATCGTCAGCGCGTCGGGGGCCCACGAGATCGTCAGGTGCTCGGTGTCGCCCAGATAGTCGCCGTCGAGCTGCCACGGGAGCGGTCCGAAGCCGGTGACGGTCAGGGAACGCACGTCGGTCCGCTGCACGACCTCGGGATGGTGCATCAATCGCTGCCCCTTTTGCAGCGCGGACGCCGCTCCGGGCAGGAGCACGGAGAGCGACAGCGAGCGGAACAGCGTGAGTGTCAGCGGCACGTCGAGCCCCGCCTCGGGTGCGACCATCAGGGGTCGCCGTCCGAGGTACGTCCACGGCCGCTGGTTGGAGACGATCGCGAACGCCGAGTCGCCGACGATTTCGCCGTCGCCGAGCTCGACCCGGAACCGGGGTCGGCGGTGGTCGTACTGGCGCATCCACGTGTCGACGGTCGTCGCGACGAACAACGCGTGGGTGCCGTACCGCTTCATGAACGATCGCCGCTCGACGTGACCGATAACAGCAGCGTCCAAGCCGAGCCCGGCGTGGAAGAGGAAGCGACGCCCGTCGGCGACGCCGAGACCGATGCGCCTGAAGCTGCCTCGGGCGAGCGACACGACGAGCTGTTCGGCCGCCTGGACGGGGTCGTAGGCGACCCCGAGGCTGCGCGCGAACACGTTGGTCGATCCGCCCGGCAACGGGGCCAGCGCGGTGGCCGTGCCTGCGAGGCCGT
>DATFPZ010000280.1:0-2543 GCA_035264545.1 Acidimicrobiia bacterium | reverse complement strand
CCGCCATGCTCGATCCCGAGCTGCAGCCGGAGCGAGAGCGCGTGGCAGCCGCCGCCAGGCGGCTGGCGGCCGAGGGCCTCGTGCTTGGAACCGCCGGCAACGTGAGCCATCGCGCGGGCGGCGCCGTGCTCGTCACCCCCACCGGCGGGGTCCTGGAGACGCTCGAGGCGGCCGACGTTGCGGCCGTCGAGATCGATGGCCGCCCGCTGCCCGGCTCGACCGAGCCGACCTCGGAGATCGACCTTCACCTCGGGGCGATCGTCCGGTACGGCGCCGGCGCGGTGGTGCACACGCACTCGCCGGCGGCCACCGCCTTGTCGTGCGTCGTCGACCAGGTGCCGGTGGTGCACTACGGGATGCTCGCCCTCGGCGGCGCGGTGCCGGTGGCGCCGTACCACACGTTCGGCACGCCCGAACTGGCCGAGGCCGTGCTCGATGCGCTCGAGGGCCGCCGCGCCGCGCTGATGGCCAGCCACGGCGCGGTGGTCTACGCGGGCGACGTCGAGGAGGCGGTCGAGCTCGCCCTGCTACTCGAGTGGGCGTGCGAGGTCTACTGGCGCGCCTCGCTGGTCGGGACGCCGCGGGTGCTGGGGTCCGATGAGCAGCAGGCGGTCATCGCGGCCGTGCTCGAGCGGGGGTACGGGCGGCGATGAGCGTCACCGTCGTCAGCCTCGGCGTCCACATCC
Source organism: Acidimicrobiia bacterium (assembly GCA_035264545.1). Classification (GTDB taxonomy): domain Bacteria; phylum Actinomycetota; class Acidimicrobiia; order IMCC26256; family JACDBD01; genus JALZAA01. The sequence goes on along the minus strand of DATFPZ010000280.1, from coordinate 1,857 downwards.
TCGACGTGCTCGTGCGCCCGGTCGAGGCCATCCCCGAGGGGCAGGGCGGGCAGCTCGTCGAGCAGATCCGGGCGACGGCCGCGGGAACCGCAGGCGGCACCGCGCTGACGCTGGCCAAGCTCGGCGCGCGCACGCGCAGCGCCGGCGCAATCGGCTCCGACCCGCTCGGCGATCTGCTGGTCGAGCTGCTCCAGCGCGGCGGCGTGGAGACCGACCTGCTAGTGGCCCGTCTCGTATCGGTTGACCGGAAATCGCCGGTGGCCGGCGAACTGGGACGCATCCCGAGTTTGGAGGTGGTGATGCGTCCGCCGTCGGTGTTCGTCAGGGAGCTGTTGCCCGAGGAGGGCAATCGGCTCAAGCGGCTCTCGCGCAAGGCGGCGTCGGAGGTCAAGCGCGAGCGCGCGTTGATCGTGTGGGCGTCGGCGACGCGGATGAGCCCGCAGCAGATCGCCGCGCTCGTGGGCACCGACGAGTCGCACGTGCGCAAGGTCATCCACGCGTTCAACGTGCGGGGGTTCGGCTCGCTGGACCCTGAGCTGCGGGGCGGGCGACCCCGCCGGATCACCGACGAGCAGCGCGCTCGGATCATCGCGGTGGCCGGTGCCCGTCCCGACACGCTCGGGGTCCCCGCGACGCGCTGGTCGCTCAAGCGCCTCGCGCGCTACCTGCGCGAGCAGGCGATCGTCGAAGTTTCGCCGGCGCACCTCGGGCGGATCCTCGCCGCGGCCGGCCTGTCGTTTCAGCGCACGCGCACCTGGAAGGCCAGCCCCGACCCCGACTACGAAGCCAAGGCCGCGCGCGTCTTGGCGCTCTACGCCGATGCGCCCGATGACGGCGTCGTGATCAGCTTCGATCAGATGGGCCCGATCAGCCTGCGCCCCACGGCCGGTGCGGGGTGGGCGCCGCGCAAGCGCCCCGAGCGTCTGCGCGCGACCTTCAACCGTCGTCACGGCACCCGCTACGTCTTCGGCGCCTATGACGTCCACAGCGACCGGCTCAGGACCAGGCTGCGGCCGCGGCGACGCGGCAGCGACAACCTCGCCTTCCTCAAGCAGATCCGCACCAGCTATCCCCAGCAGCTGCGGATCTACTGGATCCAGGACAACCTCTCGGCCAACTGGACGCCCGACATCCGCGCCTTCGCCGCCGACAACAACGTCGAGCTCGTTCCGACGCCAACCTACGCCAGCTACCTCAACCGCGTCGAGTGCCACTTCCTGCCGGTCAGCGAGTTCGTCGTCAAAAACGCCGACTACCTCGACTGGGACGCCTTCGCGCACGCGCTCGCCCGCCACGTCACCTACCGCAACGGCCCCCACCGCGACCAACGCCTCACCGACCTCGAACGCCGCCGACAGATCGCCGCCTGACCCATGCCATTCCCGGTCAAGATTTCCGAGACGCACCACTAGCCGCGGATCGCCGCCGGCGTGCGCAGCCCGAGGGGCTGCTCGGCGAACGCCTGATCGGCATCGACCTTCCCAGCACGTGTTGACGCTCGAGTCGCCGAGTGTTGAGTCGACGTACTCTCGGACGGCGTCGACCGACTCGGATTCCCACAGGCACGCCGCCCTCGCTCCGTCGGTGCTCGGATAGAACTGCAGCCCCCGGACACCGGCCGGGGCGTCCTCGTTCATGACCAGCTTCTCGCCGCGGGCGAACGCCGTCGGCGGATCCTGGAACTCGTGCAGCACCGCCACGTACATACGTGCCTCCTTCGTTTGATTGCAGCGTGACGGAGGCGACGGTACGCGCGGCGCAGGCGTCGCGCGGCGGGTGGCCTCTAGACGAGGCCGTGCTCGAACGCGAACGCGCCAGCCGCCGTTCGCGAAGAGACGGGCAGCTTCGCGAAGATGT
>DATFPZ010000279.1:0-6144 GCA_035264545.1 Acidimicrobiia bacterium | reverse complement strand
GTCGATCACGCTCGAGTCGACCAAGGAGCTCGGGGTGAAGCCCCGGGACGCGGAACGCTCGAAGAACTTCTTCGCCCTCGGCCTCCTGGCGTGGATGTACACGCGGCCGATCGACCCGGTTGTCGAGTGGATCAACGACCGTTTCGGCTCGAAGCCGATGGTGCGCGACGCCAACATGGCCGCGTTCAAGGCCGGCTATCACTTCGGCGAGACCGCCGAGCTGTTCGACCATCCGTGGGAGGTCCCGCCCGCGCAGCTCCCGGCGGGCCGGTACCGCAACATCACCGGCAACGTCGCCCTCGCGTACGGGCTGATCGCGGCGTCGCAGAGCAGCAAGCTGCCGATCGTCTACGCGTCGTACCCGATCACGCCGGCGTCCGACATCCTCCACGAGCTGTCGCGGCACAAGAACTTCGGTGTGCGTACCCTCCAGGCGGAGGACGAGATCGGAGCCATCGGCGTCGCGGTTGGCGCCGCGTTCGCCGGGCACCTCGGCGTCACCGCGACGAGCGGGCCGGGGATGGACCTCAAGGCCGAGACCATGGGACTTGCGATCAGCCTCGAGCTGCCGCTCCTCGTGGTCGACGTGCAGCGGGGCGGCCCCTCGACCGGGTTGCCGACGAAGACGGAGCAGTCAGATCTCCTGCTCGCCATGTACGGCCGCCACGGTGAGGCGCCCATGCCCGTCGTCGCCCCCCAGTCGCCGAGCAACTGCTTCGAGACCGCGTTCGAAGCGGCGCGGATCGCGCTGAAGTACCGCACACCGGTGATCATCCTCACCGACGGGTACCTCGCCAACGGCGCCGAGCCATGGTTGCTGCCCGACGTCGAGGCGCTCGCCGACATCGGCGTCCCATTCGCGGACGCGCCCAACCACGACGGCGACTTCTGGCCGTACCTGCGCGACCCCGAGACCCTCGCCCGACCGTGGGCGATCCCCGGCACGCCCGGGCTGATGCACCGCATCGGGGGCCTCGAGAAGGAAGACGGCACCGGCAACGTCAACTACGACCCCGAGAACCACGAGCACATGGTGCGCATCCGTGCCGAGAAGGTGGCGCGCATCGCGTCCGACATCCCCGATGTCGAGGTGGACGACGAAGGCGGCGCCGAGCTGCTCGTGCTCGGATGGGGGAGCACGTGGGGCTCGATCCAGGCTGCGGTGCGACGCGTGCGCGCCGCCGGCAAGCAGGTTGCACACGCGCACCTCGTGCACCTCAACCCGTTCCCGTCGAACCTCGGTGACGTGCTCCGGAGCTACCCGAAGGTCCTGGTCCCCGAGATGAACCTGGGGCAGCTGTCCCGCCTCGTGCGCGCCGAGTACCTCGTCGACGCGCGGTCGCTCAACAAGATCCAGGGCATCCCGTTCCGGGCGGCGTCGATCGAGGAGAAGATCTTGGAGCTGCTCGATGCCTGACGAAGCCGTGAAGCTCGGTCGCAAGGACTTCCAGTCCGACCAGGAGGTCCGCTGGTGCCCCGGCTGCGGCGACTATTCGATCCTCGCCGCCGTACAGCTGCTGCTCCCTGAGCTCGACGTGAAGCCCGAGAACCTCGTCTTCGTGTCGGGGATCGGGTGCGCGGCGCGCTTCCCGTACTACATGAACGTGTATGGCCTGCACGGCATCCACGGGCGCGCTCCCGCGATCGCCACCGGCATCACGCTCGCCCGACCCGACCTCGACGTGTGGGTGGTGACGGGCGACGGTGACGCGCTCTCGATCGGCGGCAATCACCTCATCCATTCGCTGCGTCGCAACGTGAACTTCACGATGCTGCTCTTCAACAACCAGATCTACGGATTGACCAAGGGCCAGTACTCGCCGACGAGCGAGGTGGGCAAGGTCACGAAGTCCACGCCGTTCGGGTCGATCGACCAGCCCTTCAACCCGTTGTCGTTGGCACTGGGAGCAGAGGCGACGTTCGTCGCCCGCACCCACGACATGGACCGCAAGCACATGACGGAGACCTTCCGCCGGGCCCACGCGCACCAGGGGTCGTCGTTCGTCGAGGTGTATCAGAACTGCAACGTCTTCAACGACGGCGCGTTCTCGGCGGTCACGGCGAAGGAAGCGCGGTCGAGCATGCTCATCGACCTGGAGCACGGCGAGCCGATCCGCTTCGGCGCCGACAACGAGCAGGGCGTGGTGCTGAACGCGCGGGGCGAGCTCGAGGTGGTCGCGGTCGCCGACGTCGGGGAAGACCGGCTGCTCGTGCACGACGAGCACCGTCAGGACCCGTCACTCGCGTTCGCGCTGTCACGGCTCGCCGACGCGCCCACGGTTCCGACACCGGTCGGGGTCTTCCGTGACGTCGAGCGTCCGATCTACGAGGGCGAGGTGCAGCGCCAGCTGGTCGGAGCGAGCGAGCAGCGCGGCCCCGGCGACCTCGAGGCTCTGATCGGCTCCGGCGCCACCTGGGAGGTCGGCGGCTAGGTCGGAGCTACGCCCGCCTCGTCCAGGCTGCGAAAGACCATCCCCGTGCGCGGCTTCGGGGAGAAGTAGGTCGTCTTCTCGGGCATGCGCACCCCGGCGAATGCCGCGGCGCGGATCTGCGCCACAGTGACCGGCCGGAGCAACACGGCGGCGTCGGCCGCGCCCTTCTCGACCAACGCCGCCACGGCGGCGGCGTCGCTCCGAAACGTGACGGTCGCGCCGGGCAGTGCCGCGCGCACATGGACGTCGAACCGGACCGAGTCGACGTCGCGGAGCACGTCGTCGAAATCGGTGACGTCGAGCGTCGGCCGCAACAAGGCGAGTCCGGATCGGTGGACGAGTCCGAGCGCGCCCTCGTCCCGCATGCGGGCGCGCAGCTTGACGATCCCGTCGGGTGTGTTCGGGCCGGCGTCGACGACGGTGAACGCGCTGTTGAGCGCGCTCCGGGCTTCGACGCCCTGCAGGCCGTGCACGAGCCGGTGTATCGGGCGCACACTCAGCTCGTCGTCGGCGAGCTCGGCGGCGAAGGCCATGATCCGTCCGGCGTCCGGGTCGACGAGCCCGGCGGCGACACGCTCGTCCCGGTACGCGCACGCAGTCTCGAAGCGGTGGTGCCCATCCGCGAGCACGACAGGCGTGCTCGCGATGGCTTCCGTCACCTCGCCGATGCTGCGCGCGTCGGTGAGCGGGAACAGCCGATGGGTGACGCCGTCGTGGTCCTCGCAGTAGGCGATCAGTGGAACTCGATGCGGAACGAGCCGGGCGGACAACCCTTCGGTGAGCGAGAGCACCCAGATCGGGTCGAGATTGGTTCGGGTCGTCCGCAGCAGCGACAACCGGTCGCTCTTCGCCGTCGTCATCGTCCGCTCGTGGGGGAGGATGCCCGCCGCCGACGGATCAGTCCCGGGCGAAGGCAGGCCGAGCGCGCCGATCACTCCATGGGTCCGGCGGTACCGCGCATCCTCGTCCTGGAACAGCATCTCGTAGAGGTACAAACGCGCCGAGTCGTCGACGGCGAGCGCGCCGTCGCGGTGCCACTCGTCGAGGCAATCCGCCGCGACCTGGTAACGGTCGCGTCCATCCTCGCCGTCGCGGGGGAGGATCAGCCGGACCGAGTTGCGCGGATCGGAGGACTCGAGGGCTGCCCGGCTGTCGTCGTCGATCACGTCGTAAGGTGGCGCCGCGACCGGCCCGAGATCGGCGGGCGGGCTCTTCTCACCGAGCGCGTAGCGGATCCCGCGGAAGGGAAGGAACTCGGGCACGGGGCGGTTCGCTTTCGTGACGAGGGCAGGCCGCTCGTTCAGATTGTCGCATACCGATCACGGGCGACCGCCGAGCGAAGCAACGGAAAGACGAGAGACCGAGAGACATGGAACCGACCGCCTACGACGCATTCCAGGAAGGGTGCCGCTTACTCGCCAACGCGAGCCCGCACGCGGCGGTCGTGGCCCTCGAGCGGGCGCGCAACCTCGAGCCCGACAAGGGGTCGATTCGCGAGACCCTCGGCCGGGCGTATTTCCGCACGGGACAGTTCGCGGCCGCGCGGGCGGAGTTCTCCCGCGCGGTGGAGATCGACCCCGTCAACGACTACGCGCTGTTCGCCCTCGGGCTGTCGTTGCTGCGCGTCGGCGACCGCAGTGGCGCCCGCCGTCCGCTCAAGCTCGCAGTCGCGATGCGCCCCGAGATGGACGCCTACCGAGACGCGCTGTCCGCCGCCGAGTGACGTCTGATCGCCCGGTCGTCTGCTGCGACCTCGACGGCGTGCTGTGGCGCGGCGATGAGCCCATCCCCGGCGCGGGCGCGGCCATCTCGGGACTGCGCGACGCAGGGTTCCGGGTGGCGTTCGTCTCCAACAACTCCAGTCAGCCCGTGGGCGAAGTTGCCGCCAAGCTCGTCGCCGCCGGCGTGCCGGCATCGTCCGACGACGTGATCACGAGCGCGGTCTCGGCCGCGGCCCTGCTCGCCGCGGCGCTGGATCCGGGCTCGCCCGTGCTCGCCTGCGCCGGACCGGGGGTGGTCGAGGCGCTCGAGGCGGCGGGGCTGCGGCCCGTCACGCGCGAACCTGCCCGAGCGGTCGTCGTGGGCCTCCATCGCGGATTCGACTTCGACGAGCTCGACCGTGCCTCTGCTGCCGTGCGCGGCGGTGCCCGGTTCGTGGCCACCAACCTCGACGCGACGTATCCCGTTCCCGGGGGCATGATCCCGGGGTCGGGTGCGATCGCCGCCGCTGTCGCCACCGCCGCCGGGCGAGCTCCGGAAGTCGCCGGCAAGCCCGAACGACCCATGGTCGACCTGATCGGAGCGCGCTTTGGTTCGTCGGGCCTCGTGGTGGGGGATCGCCCGTCGACCGACGGTGCGCTGGCCGACGCGCTCGGCTGGCCGTTCGCGCTCGTGCTCTCGGGCGTGACCCAGCGCGACGCGCCGGTCGGCGGCGAGTCGATTCCCGAGCCGCCGCCGCCGTTCGTCGCCGACGACCTCGCCGCGCTCGTTCCGCAGCTGGTCGACGCAATGACGAGCGGCTGAGCTGAGCCGACGCGCGACGCGTCACCGTCCCCGTCGTCAGCGGCCCCATCCCCACTGCGGGGGCCCGACCGGTCGCACTCGCTGGCGCGGCGGCCCGAACAGGCCACGGAGCGCGAGGGCGATGCCGGCTCCGGCGACGAACCCGCCGACGTGCGCCAGCCACGCCACGCCCGAGTTGGGGTTGAAGCTGGTCACGAACTGTGAGCCGAACCAGATCGCGAGCAGGACGGCGGCGGGGAGATAGACGGGCAAGAAGAACAGCAGCGCGATGACCGTCAACACCCGCGCGCGCGGCCACAGGACCAGGTACGCGCCCATGACGCCTGCGATCGCGCCCGATGCACCGATGACCGGCTGCGTCGAGCCGGGGTCGGCGAGATAGTGCGCAGCCATCGCGGCGACGCCGACCACGAAGTAGAAGACCGTGAACCCGATGTGACCGAGGTGATCCTCGACGTTGTTGCCGAAGATCCACAGGAACAGCATGTTGCCGGCGAGGTGCAGGATGGAGCCGTGCAGGAACATGGACGCGAAGACCGCGAACCAGACGTTCTTGTCGGGGAAGACCTCCCGGGAGTCGGTCCTCGCCGCCGCCGTGCAGTTGTCCGTGTTGAGCTCGCGCACCGTCGCCGGCTCGCGTTGACGCAACTCGCACGGGATCGCGGCGTGCTCGAGCGTGAACGCGGTGTCCCGCGACGTGCCGAGACGCGTGTCGACGCCGCTGTGAGGCTGGATGAACAGGTACACGATGACGTTGATCGCGATGAGCGCCACCGTGACGAACGGGAATCGCTCGGTCGGATTGTCATCGTGCAACGGGATGACCATGGCGGTCGCACGATACCGGTCCACCGCGAAAGCCCCACGGCGGGTAATCTGCGCGTCGCTGTGCGCCGCCGACTCGATGCCGAACTGGTGCGACGCGGGCTGAGCACAAGTCGGCAGCGAGCGCTCGAGGAGATCGGGGCCGGGCGCGTGCTGGTCGGCGGGCTGCCGGCGCGGTCCGCGGCGCGGCGGGTCGCCGCCGACGAGCCGATCAGCGTGAGCGGTGAGGGCCCGAGATTCGTCTCGCGCGGCGGCGAGAAGCTCATCGCTGCTCTCGACCACTTCCACGTGGCCGTGAGCGGCCGGCGCGCCCTCGACGCCGGTGCCTCGACGGGCGGCTTCACCGACTGCCTGCTGCAAGCGG
>DATFPZ010000278.1:0-2540 GCA_035264545.1 Acidimicrobiia bacterium | reverse complement strand
CCGAGCGAGGAGCAGTTGACGATGGCGCCGCTGCCTTGCGCGCGCATCGGCCGCAGCTCGTGCTTCATGCAGGCCCAGACGCCGCGCAGGTTGATCGCGTTCACGTGGTCGAAGGTCTCGGCCGGTTCGTCGGCGGCGTCGGTCGGCGGAGCCTGGATGCCGGCGTTGTTGAACGCGAAGTCGAGCCGGCCGAAGCTCGCCACGGTCCGGTCTACGAGTGCGGCGACCTGCTCCTCGTCGGACACGTCGCAGACGACGTCGAGCGCCTGACGGCCCGTGGAGGTCAGCTCGGCCGTCGCGGTCCGGAGGGTCTGCTCGTTGCGGTCGGCAAGCACAACGGCGGCCCCGGACTCGGCGAACGCCTGCGCTGTGGCGAGCCCCATGCCTGAGCCGGCGCCGGTGATGACGGCAACGCGGTCGCGGAAGTCGTAGGTCGGGTTCATGCGATCTCCGGGTGAGTCGTCAAGGGATCGGAGCGGCGATCGGGGCGGACCGCGCCGGTGGATCGGTGCGCGATCGCGCGCGTCGTGCGCGGCGCGTCGGTCCCACGGGCGGTCACGGCCGCACCATGACCTTGATCGACTCCCGGTCGTCCATCGCCCGGTAGCCGTCGGGCACCCCGTCGAGCCCGACGGTCCGGTCGAGGACCTTGCCCGGCTCGATCCTGCCCTCCAGCACGTCCGGCAGGAGCTCCTCGATGTACGCCCGTACCGGGGCGGGACCTCCGCCCACGGTGACGTTGCCGAAGAACGCCGGCAGCGAGGCGGGGATCGTCTCGTCCTGGGGCACGCCAACGCGGCCGACCGCGCCACCGGGGCGGGCGATGCCGATAGCCGTCTCCATCGCTTGAGCGTAACCGACGCACTCGAGGACGGAGTGCACCCCGAAGCCGCCGGTGAGCCCGCGCACGCGCTCGACGGCCTCCTCGCCCCGCTCGCTCACCACGTCCGTCGCTCCGAACTCCTTCGCCAGCGCGATGCGGTCGGCGTGGCGGCCCATGATGATGATCTGCTCGGCGCCGAGACGCTTGGCGGCTATCACGCCGCACAGGCCGACGGCGCCGTCGCCCACTACGGCTACGCTCTTGCCCGGGCCGACCTTCGCGGCGACGGCCGCGTGGTGGCCGGTGCCCATCACGTCCGAGAGGGTGAGGAGCGAAGGCATCAGCGCGTCGTCCTCGTCGACGGGCAGCGCGAAGAGCGTCCCGTCGGCGTACGGGACGCGCACCGCCTCGGCCTGCGCCCCGTCGTAGCCCGGGTTGCCGAAGAACCCGACGTGCACGCACGACGTCGGAAGCCCCTCGCGGCAGAACTCGCAGGTGCCGTCGGAGTAGGCGAACGGCATGACGACCAGGTCGCCCTTCTTGATCTTCGTGACCTGCGATCCGACGTCCTCGACGACGCCGACGGCCTCGTGGCCCATGCGGGTTCCGGTCTCGCTGCGCTCCATCTGGTGGTACGGGTGGAGGTCGCTGCCGCAGATGCAGGCTCGGGTGGCGCGGATCAGCGCGTCGGTCGGCTCGAGGATCTTAGCGTCCGGGACGTCCTCGACGCGGACGTCGCCGGCTTCGTACATTACGGTTGCGCGCATGGTTATCTGCCTCCTGTTTCCGTTAATCTGCGGGTCGTCGAGGGCGAGGGTCGCGGACGGTTCTTCGGTCGTGAGGGTTCTCTCCTCCCTTTCTCCCCGTTCTGTCGTCGGCGGAGACGGGCTTCGCGTCTTGCCAACGCCAGTCCCCCTCCTGGACGAAAGTACGAGCCGATCTTGAAGATCGGGGGCGACTCCCTCTGCACGGCGTCCATTGTAGGAGCGCTGGGGCACGGGGCGTTATGATGATAGTCCAGAAATCTTGGACCATCCTGCAAATCCCCAGAGATGGGTGACGCGGGAGCGAGCGAAAAGGCTATTATGGATTCGATGAACCACCCGCAGTCAGAACGCGAGGTCCACATGGCGCAAGCCGTCCGCGAGGAGCTGGCCGAGCGCGTCGCCCGTGCGGCCCGCCGGGACGGGGCCGTCGAGGCGCCGGGGGGGCTCCGGCTGCTCCACGCCTCCTCGCCCTCTCCGAAGGAACACGGCGTCTCCTCACCCGCCTTCTGCGTGATCGCGCAGGGCTCCAAGGAGGTCTGGCTGGGCGACGATTGCTACCGCTACGACGCCGACCGCTACCTCATCACCGCCGCCGCGCTGCCCACCGCGACCCGGGTCACCGGGGCGTCCGAGGAGCAGCCGTACCTGGGCGTCGTCCTCGGGCTCGACCCCGCCCTCGTCGGCTCGGTCATGGTCGAGGCCGGCCACCCCGCCCCGCGGGAGCACGCAGCCGTGCGGGCCTTCGACGTGAGCCCGCTGGACGCGGGCCTCTTGGACGCCGTGGTGCGTCTCGTCAGACTCCTGGACTCGCCCGCCGAGGAGGCCCGCTTCCTCCGGCCGCTCGTCACCCGGGAGATCGTCTTCCGGCTCCTTATCGGAGAGCAGGGCGGCAGGCTCCGTCACACCGCGGTCCTAGGTGGCCACAGACACCTCATCGCCAGGGCCCTCGA
>DATFPZ010000277.1:0-6036 GCA_035264545.1 Acidimicrobiia bacterium | reverse complement strand
GACTCGAACCACCGCCAGACCGCGTAGGCGGTGCCCGCCACCACGCTCAGCATGAACGCTCGCCTCACGAATCGCCCCACGGCTGTCCCTCCTTCGACGGGAAGAGTCTCGCACGCGCGAAAGAAGTTGACTCTTCCCCCGAGCGCCTGCGACCATTACTAGACCATGACCAAGGAACTGCGCGCCCAGAGCCTGCTCCTTATCTAGTTGCGAGCGCCTTTCGGTGCTCGCGGACGCCTCCTCGTGCCTTCGGGCCGGGGAGGTTTTTCGTTGCCGGGAAAGACCACGAGACGGATCGGGGAGACCGATGGACCAGGTACGGATCTTCGACACGACGCTGCGGGACGGCGAGCAGTCGCCCGGCATCTCGCTGGACGTGGGCGAGAAGCTCGAGATCGCCGAGCAGCTGGCGCGCCTCGGCACGGACATCATCGAGGCCGGGTTCCCGATCGCGAGCCAGGGCGACTTCGACGCCGTCGAGGCCATCGCCAAGGGTGTCCGCGGGTCGACGATCGCCGGCCTGTCGCGCACGGGGTTCAAGGACGTCGACCGGGCATGGGAGGCGGTGCGGCACGCCGAGCGTCCGCGCATCCACGTCTTCATCGCGACGTCCCCGATCCACATGAAGAAGAAGCTTCGCATGACCGAGGACCAGGTCAAGGAAGAGGCGGCGGCGGGTGTGGCCCGGGCGAAGGGCTACTGCGACGACGTGGAGTTCTCGCCCGAAGACGGCAGCCGGTCGGACGCCGATTTCATGTGTGAGGTGTGCCAGGTGGCCGTCGACAACGGCGCGACCACGATCAACATCCCCGACACCGTCGGGTTCGGCGTGCCCGAGGAGTTCGCCGAGCTCATCTCGTACGTGCTCGCCCGAGTCCGGGGCGACTACGTCGTCTCGACCCACTGCCACAACGACCTCGGACTTGCGGTGGCGAACTCGCTCGCCGGCGTGCGCGCCGGCGCCCGGCAGGTCGAGTGCGCCATCAACGGGCTCGGGGAGCGCGCCGGCAACGCCGCCCTCGAGGAGATCGTGATGGCCATCAACACGCGAAGCGACTACTTCGGACACCTCGACGTCAACGTGCGCACCGAGGAGCTGGCACGCACGTCGCGCATCGTGTCGCGGCTCACCGGCTATCCCGTCCAGTACAACAAAGCGGTCGTCGGTCGCAACGCGTTCGCGCACGAGGCCGGCATCCACCAGCACGGCGTGCTCGAGGACCCCGAGACGTACGAGATCATGGACGCGAACGCGGTTGGTCAGGAGGCGGCGCAGATCGTCCTCGGCAAGCACTCCGGCCGGCATGCCTTCTCGGACTCGCTCGGGAAGATGGGCATCAAGATCCAGGGCGACGCGCTGAATGCCGCGTTCACGCGCTTCAAGGAGCTCGCCGACCGGAAGGTGCAGATCACCGAGGCCGACATCGAGGCGATCGTCGCCGAGGAGCTCGGGACCGGGTACGTGCACCGGTTCGACCTCGTCGACCTGACGTTGTCGGGCGGCATGTCGTCGACGCCGACGGCGAAGGTCGTGGTGGCGAACGGCGACGGCAAGATCGACGCCGAGGGCTCCGGCAACGGGATGATCGACGCCGCCTTCGCTGCCATCGCCGCCGCCACAGGCGTCGAGGGCCGGCTCACGGACTTCCAGGTGCACGCCGTCACGGGGGGTGGCGACGCGCTCGGCGACGTCGTGGTCCAGATGGAGAAGGACGGCTTCAAGGTGACCGGGCGCGGTGTGTCGACCGATGTGGTCGAAGCCTCGGCCCGGGCCTACCTGAACGCCGTCAACCGGATCGTGCGACTGCGCGAGCGGGGCGAGGAACGCGAGATCGAGATCGGGCCGTGACGGCCCCCGCGAGCTCCGCCGATCCGGTCAATTTGTGGAGCGAGTCGGCGTGGGCGCAGCGGTACCTGCGCGAGCGCGACGACATCCCGCACCGCACGGAAGGGTTTGCCGTGCTCATGGAGGTGCTCCCGCCGACGCCACGCCGTGTGCTCGACCTCGGGACGGGCGACGGCTACGCGCTCGGTCTCGTGCGGGGCGCGCACCCGGAAGCGGAAGGTGTCGGAGTCGACTTCTCGGCCGAGATGCTCGGGCGCGCCCGGGAGCGGTTCGCCGGTGATGCCGGCGTCGAGATCGTCGAGCACGACCTCGACGTCCCGCTGCCGGCGCTCGGGACCTTCGATCTTGTCGTTTCGAGCTTTGCGATCCATCACTGCGTCGACGAGCGCAAGCGGGCGCTGTACGGGGAAGTGTTCGGCGTGCTCGAGCCAGGCGGCAGGTTCCTGAACCTCGAGCACGTCGATTCCGCCACGCCCGAGCTGCACGTCGATTTCCTCGCCGCGATCGGTAAGACGCCGGCCGAGGACGACCCGTCGAACAAGCTTGTCGCCGTGGAGACGCAGTTGACCTGGTTGCGCGAGATCGGCTTCGTGGACGTCGACTGCTACTGGAAGTGGCGCGAGCTCGCGCTCCTCGCGGGGGTGAAGCCTGCCTAGGCGAGGGGGGACGTCATGGCACCGCAGCCCGAGACGGTGGCGGTACTCGGCCTCGGATCGATGGGCCACGGGATGGCGTCCAGCGCGTTGCGCGCCGGCATCCCGACGATCGTGTGGAACCGCCGCGCCGATCCAACGCGCGACCTCACCGACCTCGGCGCGTACGTAGCCGAGACGACGTCGGAGACTGTGGCGCACCTGTCGCAAGCGCGCGGATCGCAGTTCTGGGGGCGCAGGTCATCGGACCCGGCTTCTCACTCCCGGGCCGAATTACGCGGGCGATAGCCACCATTCGGGCCAGGTGTGACATGGATGAGGTGACTGGGCTCGACCGGTTCGAGCCGGTGCCAGACACCGCGTGGCACGACGTACGCGTCGCCGGACCGAAGTAGAACCTTCGTCTCGACCCCCACCGCCTGCTCGTCACCGTCGTCAAGAATCAACTCCATCGTTCCGCTCACGACGTACAGGAACTCGTCACCGTCCGGGTGGACCTCACCACCATGCGGTCCAGGCGCATCGATGTTGGGGATCGCTCCGATTGTGTATCCATCGATTCGCCGTGGCGGTCCCGGTGGGGCAGATCTGATGGTCATCGACCAGTCGCGAGCGACGTCCGCAACGCTCCCTTCGAAGCGGACCGCCGACGAGTTCTGCGCAGTAGTCATGCGCACAGATTGCACGTTCAGGGCGCCGCCACGCACGCCGAGGTGCGGTTCCGTGCTCGTCACGCGCCGAAGAGCCGCGCGTTCGGTGCTCATGTTGGATGCGCGGGTTCGTGCTCCAGGCGTCCCAGTACCGCTCGACGATGTTGCGGGCGCTACCGGCACCGAACCGTCCGCGAGGTCGCCTTCGCGATAACCATCAGTCCCGTTGGGAAGTCTTTGTTGTCGGCAGGCGTGGAGCCAGCGCCCGACCCCGCGGCGGTCGATGCCGGGGAATCCGAAGAGCGCCAACACCGGCTTTGCGAGTCCGTCCTTTCCACGGAGCGCCGAACGCGCTCACGTAGTCGTTCGAGGCGGCCCCCAGAAATGGCCCACTCCGGACGAGTGGTATGAGTGGTTCGCCGGTTCGCGTGGGATATGCCCCCGTTCCATGGTCCGGAACGGACCGGTAGCGTCGAACTTTCGGGTGGGGACGACACGAGCGACACGGGGCGACTGGCGAAGGGAACCCCACCCCTGCCATGACGAGCCTTTTCTCCTCGTGGATTCGTGGAACAGCGGCGGCAAAGGAGGCGGAACATGTCCGTGCTTCCTCCGACCGGGATCAACTGGGTAGAAGCCATGCAGCCGCTGGAGGCCCGGCGTCGAGCCCAGGTGATCGCGTCGTTCGCCGAGTACCTGGCGGAGGACGTCAATGGCAACCCCAGCCGGGCGCTCGCGGCAGTCGCATCGCTCGCCGAATGGTGCGAGGGCGACCACAGGCTGGTGGCCCGAGCGCGCGCCGACGTGCTGCGGGACGAAGCGCCGACGGCCGGAGCCGAACGAACCAAACACGACGCCGTCCAGCTGCTGGATCTCGTCGCCAACGCGTCGTAATCGGCCGCGCCAGTTACGCGTTTCGGAAGCGTTCGCCGGCAGACGCGGGCGCTCCCTCCGGCCGCCCTCGGACCAGTGTGTCTGACCCCCCGAGAGCCCTGACCGATCTGAACGAGTATCAAGGGGGGTCGCCCGTGACTGACCTGGCGAGGCTGGTCGTCGCGATGACCGTCGGCGCCGTCATCGGGCTCGTAATCGGAATGGCCATCCTTCGCCGCGCCCGGCTCCGTAGGGAAGTCGGCGAGCGTGATCCGTGGTGGCAATGGCAGAAGCAATGGCAGCGCGTGGAGCTTGGTCTTTGGCGCGTTGAAGCGATCTACGAGGGGCGACAGGGCGATTCAGCCGACGCCTTGTACGACGTCTACTCGTTCTTCCTGAACTGCCACGAGCTTCGCGACTGGCTTGCGGCTGACAAGGTGAGCGGGATGTCCTGGCGGAAGGCAACCAAGGTGATCAAGAGATCGACCTATCTTCGGGTGTGCGCCGGTCTCGCGAATCGCGCGAAGCACGTTGAACTGACACGCCACTGGCTCGACAGCAATACATCGCCGGTGCCGCATGACGCGACCGTCTTCGTTAGGACGGGCAAGGCCGCGCATCGTTGGGAGATCGCAGCCGGCGATGCGACCTACGACGCTCTCGACCTCGCGGCCAATTGTGTCGCCGAATGGGAGAGGGCGCTCACAGACCGAGGACTGTTGGACGCCCGCTAAAGAACTACGCCTTGGAGCCAGGCGTCCCGGCGCCGGCGCCGAGCACGCGAGCTCGCGCCGCTCGTGCGGTCTCGTGGTATAAGGGTTTGTGGCGATGAATCGTCGAAGCCAGACCCCGCTCATCGTGGCTGTGGCGAGCGCGACGGTTGTCGTCACGAGCATCGTGATCGGGACCATTCTGGATGACATTCCCGACGCCTTGTGGGTGCTCCTCGTCCCGATTGGCCTGCTGGGCGGCGGCTTGGCGTGCGTGATTTCACTGGTGGTGTTCTTTACCCGGCGCGTACGAGGCGTCTGAACGGGCTGCACGGAACGCTTCCAAGCGCCACCCAATGGTGCGGCGCACAGAATGTCGGAGGTGCCAGGGCAGTTCGCGCACCCGGAACCGGCAGATCGATCGGCGCTGCGCACTTCCCCGCGTAGCGGCCCTCAGGCTTGCGGCGCCGGGGCCCGCCACGTGATCCGCCTCCGCTTCCACTCGAGCCCGTCGTGCAGGGGGTGCCCGTGCTCGGCGAGCTCTTCGACCGCCCATTTCCGCAGCCGCCGCATTTGCTGGCGCCGGGAGCCCTCGCTGTCGCGGACAACCGCCAGCGCGATCGCGAACCGGATACGCCGGTCTTCCTCGCGGGTCAAGGAGTGGTTCAGGACGCTCGCGGTGCGGCGCGTGAGCCCGAGCTCGAGAACAGCCGCGCCGGCGCGGGCACGCTCATCCGGGTTGAACGAGTCGAGATGCCGCGAGAGGCCGCGGAGGCGCCGCCGGACCCGCCAGCGGCGCGGCAGCCGCCACACCAGCAAGGCAACGACCGCGAGCGCGCCCAACGCGGCCGGAACGATGAACACCGGGTCAACAGCCATCAGGCTCACCAGTATCGAGCAGGCGCGGTCACGATCCGGGGATATCCGCCGAGCGCGCGGCGTCAGCCCCCGGCGGCCACCTTCGGCAGCCAGTCCGGGCGCCCGGCTTCGTAGCTCGCGATCTCGTCGCGGCGCTGGAGCGTGAGGCCGATGTCGTCGAGCCCGTGCAATAGACGGTGATGGGTGTGGTCGTCGAGCTCGAAGGGCTCGTCGAGGTCGATGGCCGGGATGGCCACGCGGCGGTCCACGACGTCGATCACGATCTCGACCGACGGATCGTCCTCTACGACCCGCATGATGCGCGTCACAACGTCCTGTGGCAGCTCGACGGGTAGGAGGCCGATCTTGAAGCAGTTGTTGCGGAAGATGTCAGCGAACCGCGGCGAGATGACGGCCCGGAAGCCGTAGTCCTCGAGCGCCCACAC
>DATFPZ010000276.1:0-5584 GCA_035264545.1 Acidimicrobiia bacterium | reverse complement strand
ATGCCTTCCTGGCCCCAGAGCGTCCCCCGCTGGGTGGCGACGAACACGGCGTCGATCTGCTCCGACTCGATGCCGCGGTCGACGTTGGCGACCGCGGCTTGAAACGCCCCCGCTGCCATCTGCTCGTAGCTCTGCTCGAACAGCTCACCGAACTTGATGAGGCCGGCGCCGGCCACGGCTACGCGATTCCAACCCATGGCGTGCTCCGCTACTCCTCGCTCGACTGCATTCCGCTCGTGGCGTCTGGGATTGTCCGCGCCTTGAACCCGTAGACGGGCACGCCCCGTTCGAACGCGTACCGGCGCAGCACCAGCTCGACCTCGGCACCGATGCGCATGTCGCTGCCGTCTCCGATCACCTGCAGCATGACGCGCGCGCCGTCGGCGAGGTCGATGACGGCCAGGGGCAATGGCGCCTCGAACGGTGGCGGCATCGTGTGGTTGACGACGAACGTGTGCACGACACCCCGCCGGGCCAGCGAGACCAGCACGAACTTCGTGCTGCCGCAGCTGATGCAGTACGGATGGATCGTCGGCGGCGTGTTGATCGTGCCGCAGTCGACGCACCGCGCGCCGAGCAGCCCGAGCATCTCCTCGGCGCCCCGCACGAACAGCGCGCTCTCGGGCGGGACCCCCATCGGGATGGTCTCGCCGGCGGCTTGGAGCTGCCCGCGGGCGCGCAGCGCTTCGGGGTAGGAGGTCGCCTGACCACCGGCCCACGCGTCACCGGCAGTAGCCGCCCCGGGCACGGGGCCGTCGGCGTTGATGACGATGCCGGTTGCGCGTCCCCCGCCGAAGCCGACGACGGCGACGGTGCGGGCGGCGTCGAGCGAACCGAGCGCGCCCAGGAGCGGGGCGGCGGCGCCCGTATCTCCGATGGCCGTGTACACGCTCGCCGAGGCGGGCGCGCCCCCTCCGAGCTTGCGCGCGGCCGCTGCGCCGAGGCGACCGTCGGGGTCGGGGAGCGACCACTCGTCGATGTCGAGCGCGGCGAGCTGCTCGCCGACCTCCTGCACGACCGGCAGGAAGATCTCCTCCCGGAACAGGCGCGCGTCGTAGAGATCGCGCGTCCCGTCGTCGGTGTCGGAGCGATAGCGGTCGAGCAACGGATGCGTGCGCGTGACGCGGGCAGGCAGCGACGCGTGCCCACCGTCGGAGACGAGCACGACGGCAGCCGCGCCCGCTCCGGCTCGCTCCTCGAACGTGGTGCCCGGCCCGGGTACGAGCGCGTCGGCCGCCACGACCAGCGCAACCCGGGCGCTCCCGGCGGCGATCGCGTCGTACGCACTGAGTAGAGCGTCCATCCCCGCGTGCGGCGACCCCGAGCACAAGGCGCCGCCGGAATGCGCCGACAGCCCCAGCGCCGACGCCAGGACGGCGTGGCTCGGCCCCTCGGCGAAGGGTGGACGCGTGGTGCCCCACCAGAGGCCGTCCACGATGTCGTTCTCGAGCCCGGACGCGGCGACCGCGCGGGATGCAGCTTCGGCCGAGAGCGTGAGCACGTCCTCGTCGGGGGCGCACACCCCGACCTGGCCTCGCCCGCCGCCGCGACCCCAGGCGACGGCGACGTCAGCGGCCGACAACCGATGCGCGGGCGCGGCGGCGCCGACGGCCAGGACCCGAACCGGGGAAGTCACGTGCGAATCTTAGGCCGAGCCTGCTCCCGCGGCCCCAAGACGGCCGTCCCGTAGAGCCACAGCACGAACGCGGTGAGGACGTGCCAGACCGCGTGCAGCTGCACGGGCGTCTCCGGCTCACAGAGCGGCGCATCGGTGCGACCGAGCGCATTGAGGAGCGCGCCGATCGTGACCACTCCGATGATCACGATCCAGGGTCGCCCGTCGGCGGTTGCTCGCCCCGCGGCCGAGCGCGAGGCGCCGATCTCCGCGACGACCGCTCCGGCGATGAGCACGCCATCGAGCGCGTTGCCGGCGGCGGGCGAGGCCGCGAGCAGCACTGCGCACGTCCCGGTGAGCCCGCCGAAGACCGCCAGCCCAGCGTTCGCCGAGGCGCCGCGGGCGAGCGCCACGTCGTAGCCGATGAAGAACGCGAGCACGGCGGCAATCGAGAGGTCGTGCGCGAAGCGGCCCCACGCCGGCATCGGGCCGTGGAACGCCGCGCTCCCGAGGCCGACGCCGATCACGGTCACCCCGTACACGGCTGATTCAATGCGCGCGCCCGCCCGGCCGGCGAGCACGCGCCTGAGCAGCAGCACGCCCGCCAGCACGTACGCCAGGCTCGACAGGGTGTTGGCCGGCTGCGAGAGCAGACCCTGACCGATGCGCTCGCAGTCCGAGCCGCCCACGCCGGTCAGGTGCTCACTTCTTCTTTGGCGCGTAGACGCCGATGCCGTCCGGGAACGCGAGGCCGCCGCCCATGATCTCGGGTGGCTGCGGCTCGCCGTTGACGAATCGGATTCGGCGCACCGTGCCCTCCGGCCCGGGGCCGATGCCATCGCTGGTGATCGTGATCCCGATGTCGGCGAAGTACAGCGTGCCGTCGGGGCCGACGCCGAGCCCGAGCGGCGTCCCCGTCGAGAAGGTCCGCTCACCGAGGCTCTCGTCGGGTGGCGGCTGGAGCACTGTTCGCACGTAGCCACCATTCGCGTCGTACTCGTTGATCACGCCGCTGATCACGCTGGAGACGTAGAAGTCGTTCTTCGGCGCGCGCACGATCGCGATGGGGGCGGCGAGCCCGTTCCCGAGGCCGATGAACTGCTCCTTCTTCACCGACGGCGCCACAGGCGCTCCGGTGGCGTCTTTGCTGCTGCAGCCGCCCTTGGCGGTGTCCGAGGTGGGGAACGGCCCCGAGTACCGCAACACCCCGGCGGTCGGCGGGCGAGCCGACGGCACGTACACGCGGTTCTTCGAGTCGACGTAGATGCCGCCCGCGGTGGCGATGCCGACGTCGAGCTTGCAGTAGCGGACCTTGCTGGTGTTGAACGGCGGGAACCACACGATCAGCTGCCCGTCCTCGGGCCCCGACGCCTGGTTGCCGATGTCGGTCGTGACGATTCGCCCGTCGGACAGGAACCCGCAGCCGTAGTTCTCGGCGTTGTCGCTGCTCGGCTGGTACGTCGGCGTGAGCTTGCCGACCTTCTTCGCCGAGAGCTTGCCGACCGTGTTGCCGCGCAGGTGGAAGATCCCCCAGCCCTGGGGCGGGTTCGGCTGGCCGGTGTCCTCACCGGCGACGAACCGCTTGGAGCCGTCGGGGAAGAAGCAGATTTGCGCGTTGATGTCGAGCCCGTTCGGGTCGTCGTCGTGGTTGCGGATCACGTTCTGCTTCGTGAACGGTGGGTCAGCGGTATAGGCGTTGAGGTTGTTCCCCTCCCCGTTGAACACGATGACCGCCTTCGATGACCGCTGCGCAGGCCGAGACGTCCCGCCCGGCGCCGCCCACGCTGCCACCAGGGCGACCGCGACAACTGTTCCCACGAGCATCGGACGGAATCGACATCGTTGCGTCATCACTTCCTCACATTCGGTGTGATCGGGATGTCGAGCGCGTTCGTCGTGACGAGCCGGTCGAAGCCCTCGGCGAGCGACGGCAGCTTCCTCGGGTCCTTGACCGCCAGGATGCTGACCCGGTCGTACGACGCGCCGCGGCGGCCGGGCAGCTTGGTCGCCGTGCAGTCGTTGTTCGCGTCCAGGGTGCAGACCAATCCGCCGGTCGGGTTGTCGGTCCCCTGCGAGAGGTAGACGGCGTACGTCGTCGCGCCCGCCTGCTGGGCCGCACTCCCGGGCCGGAGCCACCGGTTCGGATCACCGAGCCCGTCGGCCTGGACGGCGACCGTGAACGGGTCGAGCGACACCTGCACGGTGCCCGCGCCGGTGTCGTTCGCGACGCGGTCCTTGGTGAGGTCGAAGTTGAGGTTGCATGGCCCTGCCACACACGACTGCGCCGCCGCCTGCGGGTTCGGCCGAGTCGGCGGGGGAGGCCTCGTCGTGGTCGGCGCCGACGCGACGGGCTTCCCGCGCAGCGAGAAGCGGTACACGCCGCTGTTGCGATTCCGGTTGCCGACACCCGGCTCGCGGATCCCGGCCACTGCGATCACGTCGTCGCCCACGATCGCGGCGCCACCGGCGACGCCACCGCGGAGCGCCTTCGACCAGAGGACCTCACCGATCTGCAGGTCGAGGGCCCGGAACGTGAAGTCGGTCGTGCTGCCGAGGAACACGACACCGTTGGCGACGGCAGCCGACGCGTACGTGTCGGCCGCTTCGGCTTGCTGCCACTTGATCGCGCCGGTGGCGGCGTCGAGCGCGTGAAGCGCCGGTGCCCCACCGACCGCTGTGCCGCCCACGATGACGCCGTCCGCGACTGCCGTCGCGCCGATGAAGCCGCCCGTCGAGTAGTTCGAGTTCGGCCTTGGGATGCCGGGCTCGGTGACCTGCGTGCGCCAGACGAGCTCGCCGGTGGACCGGTCGACCGCGTAGTACGCGGCGTCCTTGTTGCCGAGGCCGACGAGGGCCCGGCCGCCGGCGTCGAACAGGTTCGGCGCGCCGGCGAAGTCGAGGTCGTCGCGATTGGGCTGGTGAGGCTGGTACGTCCAGCGCACCGCGCCGGAACCGAGGTCGACCGCGACGATCGCCTCCGCGAATCGCCCGTACCCGTCGGGGCTGCTGGTGCAGTTTCCGGTCCCCACGAAGACGAGCTTCGCCGCCGGGTCGACGGTCGGGGAGCCCCACACGTCGGCACACCCGGGACCGGTGGCGCCCTCGCCTTCGGTCGGGGCGGTCACGGTGGTCCAGCGCGCTTTGCCGGTGGCGGCGTCCACCGCGATCACTGCGGCGGGCTCGCCCTTCCCGCTGTTGTGCACGTCCGTGCCGAAGACGACCAGGCCGTCGGCGACGACAGGGGATGACTCGATCTCGCTGGGGTCGTTGTCGTCGCCGCGGCGGCCCACTTCGTGCTTCCAGCGCTCACGGCCGTCGTCGGCCCGCAGCGCATACATCGTCTTGCCGCCGGCGAAGAAGACGGTGCGCACGCCCTTCACGTCGGCGACCGCGGCCGAGGAGACGATCTGCCCCGCGTACACCTGGCCGTGCACGCGCGCCTCGTAGGTCCAGTGCGGCTTCCCCGTCTTGACGTCGATCGCGTAGAAGTTGCCGGACCAGTCGCCCACGTACGCGACGCCGTCGACCACCGCGGGCGTCGCCGTCACCGTGTCCTTGGCGTTGAAGAACCAGATCTGCTTCAGGTCCTTCGCCGTCTTCGGGCTGAGCTCGGTCGGGCACGGAGACACGAACGGCCGCTCGACGCGCTGGCCCCACATCGACCAGTCGCAGCGGCTGATCGGCTTCGCCGGGGAGCGTGTCTCCGCCGCGGCCGTCACACCCGTCGAGACGAGCGTGGCCGCGACCGCGAGACACACGACTGCGCGCCTCGCGGTCCGGCCCCCCACGGCCCCCCACCTTCCTCGCCGCCTGACAGCGGCGTCATGCTAAGTTCCGCGACCCGCCGGTTCCAGGGGGTCTCGCGTGCTCGAGGATCTGCTGCGCGAGGGCGCGGGCACCTTGATCGGTCGCTGGTACGTCACGCTGTTCGGGATCGTCTTCGTCTGGTGCGCGGTGCGCGACCTCGGC
>DATFPZ010000275.1:0-13774 GCA_035264545.1 Acidimicrobiia bacterium | reverse complement strand
GTCCTCGAAGCGGAGGTAGAGATCCTGCTCGTTGCGCTTGATGGTCCCCTCGATGCGCTCCCACGTCTCGAACGCGGTGTCAGCCTGCGTCTTCGCCGTCGCGGCATCGGATCCGGCGCTGCCCGCGGCCTGCTCGACCTGCGTCTGGAGCTGGGCGAGCCCCGAGGTGACCTCGGCATCGCTCACCCGGCGATCCTCCGGCCGGGTGGTCCGGGTCCCACCGTTGCCGCCGTTGTCCGAGCAACCCACCGCCAGCCCCAATACGGCGGCAACGGCCGCAACCCCGGCAATCTTGGTCCGCATGGGCATTCCCCGCGTCGGTCCAGTCACAGGTAAGGGAAGCCTAACCTTGTGCGCCGGAGGGCGTCAACGCGGAATGGCAACGGGCGGACCGGGCTCCCGGCTCGCTCAGCCGCCCGCGACGGCGGGGACGATGCTGACCGCCTCGCCCTCGGCGACGGGCGTGTCGAGTCCCTGGAGGAAGCGGATGTCCTCGTCGGCCACGAACACGTTCACGAAGCGGCGCAGCTGGCCCTTGTCGTCGTAGAGGCGCGCTGCGAAGCCGGGGTGGTTCGCTTCGAGCTGCTTGAGCACCTCGGCCACGGTCGCCCCCTCGACGTCGACCTCGGCCGCGCCACCCGAGAGCTCGCGGAGCTGCGTGGGGATCCGGACGTTGACAGCCATGCGGGTACTCCTACTCCTCGATCTCGCCCGGTCCGAACGCCTCGTGGAAGGCGTCGAGCGTCGGCGGGATGACTGCGGTCGGCCCGACGTGCGGCGAGACCGCGTCGAGCGTCTTCAGCCCGTGCCCGGTGATGTACACGACGACGCGCTCGTCGGGCCGGACGACGCCGTCGCGTGCGAGGCGCGCGAGCGACGCCACGGTCACACCACCCGCCGTCTCGGCGAAGATGCCCTCGGTGCGGGCGAGCAACCGGATGCCTTCGACGACCTCGTCGTCCGTCACCGCCGTCAGCCCGCCGCCGGTCTGTCGCACGGCGTCGAGCGCGAAGTACCCGTCGGCCGGGTTGCCGATCGCCAGCGACTTGGCGATCGTCGCCGGCTTCACGGGGCGGATGGTGTCACTGCCGTCCACGAACGCGGTCGCCACGGGCGAGCAGCCTTCGGCCTGCGCGCCCGACACCCGCACGCGCGGCGGCGCATCCAGCAGACCGACGCGGTGCAGCTCGTCGAAACCCTTCCGGACCTTGGTGAGCAGCGAGCCACTCGCGACCGGGACGACGACATGGTCGGGGGCCTCCCAGCCGAGCTGCTCGGCGGTCTCGAACGCGATCGTCCTGGAGCCCTCGGCGTAGTACGGCCGCACGTTCACGTTCGCAAACGCCCACCGGTGGGTTCCGGCCAGCTCGGCGCACAGCCGGTTCACATCGTCGTAATTGCCGTCGATCGCGATCACGTTGCCGCCGTACACCGCAGTGGTGACGACCTTGGCCTGCTCGAGATCGGCGGGGATGAACACGAAACTGCGCAACCCCGCGTGCGCGGCGTGGGCGGCGACGGAGTTGGCGAGGTTGCCGGTTGACGCGCACGCCGCGGTCTTGAACCCGAACTCGAGCGCCTTCGACAGCGCGACCGACGCCACCCGGTCCTTGAACGAGTTCGTCGGGTTCAGCGTGTCGTTCTTGACCCACACCTCACCCAGTCCGAGCTCGCCCGCCAACCGGTCGGCGCGGACCAGCGGCGTGAACCCGGCGCCGAGATCCACGGCCTGGCTGTAGTCGACGGGCAGCAGGTCGGCGTACCGCCAGATCGCCTGTGGCCCGGCGGCGATCTTCTCGCGGCTGATCGCCGAGCTGATGGCCTCGTAGTCGTAGCTGACCTCGAGTGGTCCGAAGCACCACTCGCACGTGTAGACGGGCGCGACCTCGTACTCGCGGCCGCACTCCCGGCATCGAAGTCCCTGTACGTACGACACGCCGACGCTCCTTTCGCGGTTCTCCGTGGGGCGGACGGCCCGCCCCTCTCGACGCGCTCTCGAGCACCTCGAGCGGAGATCCGCTCATCGGCGACTCATCGTTCAGGCATTGGCACCTGGCGTTCACTTGCTCGTTTCACGCTGGTTGCCGCGGCTTCACTGGGCCTGTCCCTCAGCCGCTCTTGATGAGCGCGTACGGCAGAGCACACTACTACGCCCCCGAACGTCTGCTAAAGCCAGTTGCGGGCCGTGCGTAATCTGGCTGCGGAGACGGCGGCCTTGCCGACCGTCGCAGCAGGAGCCGGAGCCTGCGACAGCGACAGGGAGGTGCATTTGAGGCGCTCTCGGGAGTCACGGTTCCTCACGGCGCTGGTCGCGGCCAAGGCGAGCCACGGGCACACCGTGTCGGTGTGCCTTCCCGCGCGCGACGAAGAGGCGACCGTCGGACGCGTCGTCGAGACCGTGCGCCGAAGCCTCGTCGAGCGCCTCCAGCTCGTCGACGAGATCGTCGTCATGGACGACAGCTCGACCGACGCAACCGGCGACGCCGCCCGCGCCGAAGGCGCGCACGTCTTCCCCGTCGCCGGGCTGATGCCGGAGCTTCCCCCCGGAAGCGGCAAGGGCAACGCGATGTGGAAGTCGTTGTACGTCTGCCAAGGCGACCTCCTCTGCTGGCTCGACGCCGACATCCGGAACTTCCGCGCCGAGTTCGTGACCCGCTTGCTCGCACCGCTGCTCAACGATCCCGCCGTCGGAATGGTCAAGGGTTTCTACCGGCGGCCGTTGCACGACGACCCGACCGGTGGTGGGCGCGTCACCGAGCTCATGGCGCGTCCGGTCCTTTCCTATCTCTTTCCGCTCCTCACCCGGTTCGTGCAGCCACTCGCGGGCGAGTACGCGGCGCGCCGGTCGATCATCGAGACGGTTCCGTTCGTCGAGGGATGGGGCGTCGACATCGGGCTGCTCCTCGACGTCGTGCACCGGTTCGGCATCCAGTCGGTCACGCAGGTGAATCTGGGCGTGCGCGCGCATCGGAACCGGCCCCTCGACCAGCTCGGCCCACAGGCGCTGGCGATCCTCGCCACCGCGCTGCGCCGCGCCGGCCTCGATGCGTGCGACCCGCCGTTCGCGGCCGAGCTCGTGCGGTACGACGAGAACCTGGCAGCCGAGAAAATTCCCGTCGTGGTGCGCGAGCGGCCGCCGATGATCACCGTCCCCGAGTACTGCGCCAAGTTCGGCCGCGAGCAAACCGCTTGATCCTCATGATGTGTTCATGAAGCCCGCGCAGCGGGCTTCATGAACGCATCGCAGCACGCCCGGCTTCGATCGCCGCTTCCTCGACGAGCAGCGCGGCACGTGCGAACGCGTCTCCGGCCTGCCAGACGCGGTCGGTGAGCGTGAACAACTGCACGTCGCCGAGCACAGAGAGCTCGTCACGACCTTCGGACGTCGCCTGCCCCACGATGACCACGCGTCTCGCGACTCCTGCTTCGGCGGCCCATTCGACCACACCGCCCACGACCTTCCCCTCGAAGCTCGTAGCGTCGAGGCGGCCCTCGCCCGTCACGACGAGGTCGGCGCCGTCGAGGGCGTCGTCGAAGCCGGCGGCGCGGGCGACGACCTCGAAACCGGGTTCCAGCTGCGCGCCGATCGCCGCCAGCCCGCCTGCGAGCCCGCCGGCCGCACCCGCCCCCTCGAGCTCGGTGACGTCGACGCCGGTGCGATCCCGGTACACCTCGGCGAGGCGAGCGAGCCGTCGGGTCAGCAACGACACCTGCGCGGACGTCGCGCCCTTCTGCGGTCCGTACACGGTGGCGGCGTCCAGGAACGGCGTCGAGACGTCGCAGGCGACGGTGACGTCGTGGCCCGCCAGCGACCAGCCGAGGGCGTCGACGGCGCCGAGACCCCCGTCGGTCGTCGCGCTGCCACCCACGCCGACGATCACCCGCCGCGCGCCGCCACGCAGCGCGGCGGTCACGAGCTCGCCCGTCCCCCGGCTCGACGCCCGCAACGGGTCGTTGCGCATGTTCACGAGCGCGAGACCGCTGGCGCGCGCCATCTCGACGACACCGGCGCCGTCGGGCAGCAGCGCCCACTGTGCCTCGACCGGCGCGCCCAACGGCCCGGTCACGGTGGCCGTGCGTGTCGACCCGCCGCGCGCCGCGAGCAGGGCGTCGAGCGTCCCTTCGCCGCCGTCCGCCAGTGGAATCCGCCGCGTCGTGATGCCGGCCGCCTCGAGCCCGGCCGCCATGGCGTCGGCCGCCTCGGCCGCGGTGAGCGATCCGCGGAACTTGTCCGGAGCCACGATGGCGAGGGCCACGGTGGATAGATTGCACCGAGTGCCGGAACGTGTCCCGCTCCTCGAGAAGGGCCTTGGCGATTACGCGCCGATCGTCGGCTCCGAGGTGCTCGACCGCATCGAGGCGCTGGCTGCGCCACTGCGCGGATGTCGCGTGCTCCACATCAACGCGACCGCCTACGGCGGTGGCGTGGCCGAGGTCCTCGCCACGCACGTCCCGCTGCTGCGCAGCGTCGGCATCGACGCCGATTGGCAGGTGCTCCGGGGCAGCGACGAGTTCTTCGGCATCACGAAGGAGGTGCACAACGGGCTGCAGGGCGCCGACGTCGACTGGTCGAGCCGGAAGCAGCGCGTCTATCTCGAGCACGTGCTCGACAACGCTCTCCGCCTCGAAGGCGAGTGGGACTTCGTCGTCGCGCACGATCCGCAGCCGGTGGCGTTCCGGAGCTTCCTGCGAGACTCGCAGCTGGGCTCGGGCGACACGAAGTGGATCTGGCGCTGCCACATCGACCTCACCGACGCGAACCCGTCGGTGTGGGAGTTCTTCCGGCCGTACGTCGAGATGCACGACGCGTCGGTCTGGACGATGAAGGAGTTCGTCCCCGATTCGCTGTCGATGGACCGCGTCGTCGAGGGGCACCCGTCGATCGATCCGCTGTCCGTGAAGAACCTCGAGATGCCGCTCCCATTCGCCGAGGAGCTGTGCCGTCAGTACGGGCTCGACGTGCGTCGCCCCATCGTGTGCCAGGTGAGCCGGTACGACCCCTGGAAGGACCCGGTCGGCGTCGTCCGAGCGTTTCGCGCCGTGCGGGAGAAGGTCACGGACGCGCAGCTGCTGCTCGCGGGGTCGATGGCCACCGACGATCCCGAAGGCTTCCGCGTCTGGGAGGAGGTGCAGGAGGAGCGGGCCGGCGATCCCGACATCTACACGCTCTCGAACCTCCATCAGGTCGGCAACGTGCAGATCAACGCGTTCCAGCGCGTCGCCGATGTCGCGATCCAGAAGTCGGTTCGGGAGGGCTTCGGCTTGACCGTGAGCGAGGCCCTCTGGAAGGGCCGACCTGTCGTGGGTGGGCGCGCCGGCGGCATCGTGCTCCAGCTCCGCGACGGCTTCGACGGCTACCTCGTCGATTCGGTCGACACGTGTGCGGCTCGCACCATCGATCTGCTCGCCGATCCCGTGGGTGCCGACGCGATGGGCACCCAGGGCAAGGAGCACGTGCGCGCGAATTTCCTGGCGACGCGCGAGCTCGAGGACTGGCTCCGGCTGCTGACGGAACTCCGCGAGTGATCGTCGTCTCCCACCGGGGGCCGGCGAAGTTCGTCCACGCCGACGACGGCTCGTTCCGCGCTCGGCGCGGCTCGGGCGGGTTGGCCGGAACCCTCGGCCGGCTGCTGAGCGGGGGCGCCGACGGGCCGGTCGGCTGGGTGGCCGCCGCCATGACCGACGACGACCGGGCGGCGGCGGCCGCGGGCGCGACCGCGCTCCCGGACATCGCGCTCGAGCTGCTCGCCCTCGACCCCCGCCAGCACCGCCTCCACTACGACGTCGTGTCGAACGCGACGTTGTGGTTCCTGCACCACGGACTGTTCGACCTGCCGCGCCGTCCCCGTTTCGACGAACGCTTCCGGGAGGCGTGGGATGCATACGTCGCCGTCAATCGTGCGTTCGCCGATCGGGTCGTCGACACCGCGCCGAGCGGCGACATCGTGCTCGTTCAGGACTACCACCTCGCGCTCGTGCCCGGTGATCTCACCGCACGCCGACCGGACCTACGAGTCGTGCATTTCACGCACACCCCGTTCTGCGGGCCGAACTCGATCCGAGTGCTGCCCGATGACGTCGGCCGCGCGATCTGCGAGTCGATGGCGACCGTCCCGTGCGGATTTCACAGCCGGCGGTGGGCTCGTGCCTACGAGGCCTGCCTGGAGGTCGTCCTCGGCGACGACCACCCGCGGGCGGCCACGTTCGCGGCGCCCCTCGGACCCGACCCCACCGACCTCAGCGACGCGATCGACTCACGCGAGGGTCGCGCCGCGCTCGAGACGCTCGAGACGCATCTCGGCGACCGACTGCTCCTGTTGCGCAGTGACCGCCTCGAGCCGTCGAAGAACATCGTGCGCGGCTTCCTCGCGTTCGACTGTCTCCTCGACCGCGCGCCGGAGTGGCGCGAGCGGGTCGTGTTCGTGGCGATGCTCAACGAGTCCCGCCAGGGGCTCCCCGAGTACCAGGCGTACCGCCAGGAGGTCGAGCAGGCGGCGGATCGGGTGAACGAGCGGTGGGGGCGCGCCGACTGGGAGCCGGTCGTGATGGACCTGCGCGACGACTTCCCCCGCAGCGTGGCCGGATACGCGCGGTATGACGCGTTGCTCGTCAATCCGTTGAAGGACGGCCTCAACCTGGTGGCGAAGGAAGGGCCGATGGTGAACCGACGGGACGGCGTCGTCTGCCTCTCCCCGGAGGCGGGAGCCTACGACGAGCTCGGCCCCGCGGTGCTCGAGGCGCATCCGTACGACCTCGATCAGACGGCGAGCGCGCTGCACACGGCGTTGTCCATGCCCGCCGATGTCCGGCGCGAGCGAGCCGCCCGGTTGCGCGACCTCGCGTCCGTGCACACGCCGGCGACCTGGCTGCAGGCGCAGATCAGCGCGGCGTGCGCGTAGCGGCGCGCGCCAGCTCTTCCAGTAACGCCACCAGACCGGGGGGCCCGTCGACGACGAGATCGGCTTGTGTGATCAGTTCGGGCGGCGCCTCGGCCGAGCCGACGGCGATGCGGACGGCGTGCTCCAGGCGCCCGGCCGCCTCGAGACGCGCCAGGGCGGCGAAGGCGTCGAGGTCGCCCCGGTCGTCGCCGGCGAAGCAGGCGTGCGCCGCCGCCTCGACCAGCGCCTGCACAGCGGTGCCCTTGTCGGCGGGCACCGGTGGTCTCATCTCGCGCGCCATCTTCGTCGGGTACACGGCGAGGCCGTGATGCTGCGCGACCCGGTCGACGACCTCGGCGGCATGGCTCTCGCGTTCGGGGGCCGTTCGCCAGTGCACGGTGACGGCGATGCCCGCCTTGCGCTCGACGTGCAGGTCGGGAAGCTCGTGCTCGACCTCGGCGGCGGCGGACGCGACGGCGTCGAGATATGGCTCGGCGCGGGGATCTACGACCGCCCGCCCGTCGACCATGCGTTCGAGCCCGTACTGGCCGACCAGGACGAGCCCGGGGACGTCGATCGCCCGGGCGAGGAACTCCACCGGCCTCCCGCTGACGACGGCCACGGTCGCGACCACGCCGATGAGACGCGCGAGGGCGTCGCGCGCCGGCGGGAGGACACGAGCGGCTGCGGGATCGTCGACGATCGCGGAGATCGAGCCGTCGAAGTCCACGAGGACGGCTGCCTCGTGCGGACGTGCCGCCAGCGGGAGCAGCGGCGCCGGCAGGCTCACGCGGTGTTGGTTACTGCCCGACGAGCACGACGCAGTTCACGCTCTCGGTCTCCGGAAGCGGAGGATTCGTGAACGGTTCGACGGTCGTGCCGGCGCCGACGTCGCCTTGGAGCTGCACGGCTTCCTTGTCGAAGTCCTGTTTGCACTGCACGGCAGTGCCCCGGCGCGCGTTCGTGTTGGCGGGGGGCGCAAGCTGATATCCGAGCGATCGCAGCTTGTTGGTCATGTTGCCGGCCGCGCCTGACGCCGCCCCGGCGTTGAACACGAGGACGCGCACTTCCGCGCGGGGCTTGACGTTCGCTCCCTTGGCCGTGGTCGCAGGCTGGGACGATCCAGGGGCAGCCGCCGACGTCGGTGCCGGCGTCGTCGTCGGTGTCGGGGTCGTTGCCGAGCTCGTGCCCGCCGGCGTGGAGCCGCTACCGGCCGGCCCCTTGTCGATCACCTGGAGGAGCACGATGCCGAGGACGACTGCGAGACCCACGAGCCCGGCGCCGCGCACCGCCGAGTTGACGCCCGACCCTCGGCGCCCGCCGATGCCGCTCCCGGTCGGCGTCGCCATGCTCACCGCGATCCCGGGTCCGCGCGACGACCTTCCATCCGGACGCGCCGGCGTTGGTTGCGCACGCGCTGCGCGCGCTTGACGGTGAGCGGGTCGTACGACAGCGCGTCGTCATTCTCGAGCAACGCGCCCAGCAGCGCGTAGTAGCGCGAGGGTGACATGTGGAAATGCTCGCGGATCGCGACCTCCTTGGGGCCCGGCTGGTGCCGCCAGGTCCGCTCGAAGTCCAGGATCGCGCGGTCGCGCGCCGAAAGACTCATCAACTGTCGATAGTGGTCGCTGATGGCACCAAGAGCAAGCATTTCGAAGAATGACGGCGCGGAGACGGCGGCTTTGCCGACCGGCGCCGCAAAGCCGGAGCTTGCGACGGCGCCGAAGAGTGGCGCCGAAGAGTGGCGACGAAAGGGGTCGAGCCGGAGGTCGGATTCGAACCGACGGCCTGCTGATTACAAATCAGCTGCTCTGCCAGCTGAGCTACTCCGGCGCCGCGTCAAAGGCTACCCGTGCGAAGGCGCGCGACCGTCGCGCACGCGATCGCTGCTGCCGCGCCCACGTTCAGCGACGCGACGTGCCCGCGCATCGGAATGCGGGCGACGACGTCGCAGCGCTCGCGCGCGAGACGTGACAACCCGCGACCTTCGGAACCGAAGACGAGCATCAGCGGGCGATCCGCCACCGCGAGCTCGTCGATGGTCACGTCTCCGTCCGCGTCGAGCCCGATCGTCCAGACGTCGGCGCGACCCGCCTGGATGATCACCGAGGGAATCCCCGCGGCCGTGGCGATCGGCAGGTACTCGATCGCGCCCGCCGCCGCCTTCGTCACGGCAGGAGTGATGCGAGCGGCGCGATGACGCGGCAGCACGATGCCGGTTGCGCCCGCGGTCTCGGCCACGCGCACGATCGCGCCCAGGTTCTGTGGGTCCGTGACGCCGTCGAGCGCCACGAGGAACGCCCGCGGCGTGGCGAGGAGTGTCTCGACGCCGGTGGGCTCGATCGGGTCGGCATCGGCGACGACCCCCTGCGGCACCTCGGTCGCGGCGAGGTCGTCGAGCTCCTCGCGGGTGACGTGTTGGACGGGGATGCCCCGGCGCGTCGCGTCGTCGGCGAGCTCCGTGAGGTCAGCCGACCGCCCCGCCGCGAACCACACCGTGCGCACACGACGCCGCCCCGCTGTGAGCAACTCGGTCACCGCCCGCCGTCCCTCCACCCGCTCCCCGCCCACGCCGGGGGCGCCCACAGCGGCGCTGCGTCGTGGTGTCACCGGTGCCAGATGGTGCCGGTCGGTGTGTCCTCGAGCGTGATGCCGCGGGCGGCGAGCTCGGCGCGGATGCGGTCGGCCTCGGCGAAGTCGTGCGCGGAGCGGGCGTCGTCGCGGCGCTGCACCATCGCATCGATGTCGGCATCCTCGGAGCCGCCACCGTCGTCGAGCTCGAGCCCCAGCGCGCCGGTCAGCTCGCGTACCGTCACCAGACCCGAGGCCGCTCCTTCCACGTCGCCCTCGTCGATCGCGCTATTGGTGTCGCGAGCCAGGCGGAACACCACGGCCATGGCCTCCGGCGTGCCGAAGTCGTCGTCCATCGCTTCACGGAACTTGGCCGTTGCGCTCTCGTCGAGCGGCGCTTCGGCGGGGATCTCTGCGACTCGCGCCCGGCGAGCGAGCGCGTCGAGCCTGGTAACGGCTTCGCCGGCGGCGTCGAGCTGGCCATCGCCGATCTCGACCGGGCTGCGGTAGTGGGTCTGCAGCACCGCCATGCGCATCGCTCGCGGACCGTGCGCGTCCAGGGCGTCCTTCAGTGTCGTGAAGTTGCCGAGCGACTTGGCCATCTTCTCCGTGCCGACCATCACCATGCCGTTGTGGACCCAGTACCGGGCGAAGGGATGGCCCGCGCCCTGGGCCTGGGCCCGCTCGTTCTCGTGGTGGGGGAAGATCAGGTCGTCGCCACCGCCATGGATGTCGAAGCCGTCGCCCAGCAAGTCGAGTGACATCGCCGAGCATTCGATGTGCCAGCCCGGGCGGCCCTTGCCCCACGGCGAATCCCACGCCGGCTCCCCCGGCTTGGCCGACTTCCAGAGCGCGAAGTCGACCGGGTTGCGCTTGCGCTCGTCGACGTCGACGCGCGCACCGGCCGAGCCGAGGAGATCCTCGAGGCGACGGTGCGCGAGCTCGCCGTACTCGGGAAAGGAGGTGACGTCGAAGTACACGCCTTGACCTTCGACGACGTAGGCGCGGCCCGTGTCAACAAGCTCGCCGATGAGCTTCACCATGCGGTCGATGTACGCAGTGGCGCGCGGCAGCGAGTCGGGCCGGCGTACATCGAGCCGGTCCATCTCCGCCCAGTACGCCGCCTCGTAGCGCTGGGCGAGCTCGGGCTCCGTGGTGCCCTCCTTTGCGGCACGTTCGATGATCTTGTCCTCCACATCGGTCACGTTGCTGACGAACACGACGTCGAACCCGCGCCATTCGAGGTATCGACGGATGACGTCGAACACGAGCGCGGCGCGGCCGTGCCCCACGTGCGGAACCTCGTACACCGTCGGCCCGCACACGTAGATCGAGACATGGCCGGGGTCGCGAGGAACGAGCTCGACCTTCTCGCGCGCGAACGTGTCGTGCAGCCGGATCATCTGCTGTCGACGCTCTCCAGCAGCGCGACGGCCCATACCGCCACTCCCTCGCCGCGACCGATGGCACCGAGACCTTCGCCTCGCTTCGGCTTCACCGACACGAGGTTCTGCGCGCCGGGCTCCGGGAACAGCGGGACGAGCGCGTGGTACAGGTTGTCCGTCATGCT
The DNA here is from genome assembly GCA_035264545.1 of Acidimicrobiia bacterium. Lineage (GTDB taxonomy): Bacteria > Actinomycetota > Acidimicrobiia > IMCC26256 > JACDBD01 > JALZAA01. The sequence goes on along the minus strand of DATFPZ010000275.1, from coordinate 2,755 downwards.
GCGGACGTGCGGGGCAAGGGACGGTCGCTCGGCGACAACGACCACGTCGACGTTCCCGAGCTGCCATCCAGCCACCGAAACGCGTCCGGCGATGTCGCGTAGCAGCCGGATCGACGAAGCGTCACGGTACCGATCGTCGGCGGCCGGGAACATCGACCCGAGGTCGGGCAGCGCCGCCGCTCCGAGCAGCGCGTCGGCAACCGCGTGGGCGACAGCGTCGGCGTCGGAATGCCCGACCAGTCCCGGCCCCTCGAGCTCGACGCCGCCGAGGACGAGCGCGGCCCCGTCGCCGAACGGATGCACGTCGAAGCCCTGGCCGATTCGGGACGCGCTCACCGCTGCGCCCCTGACGCAGCGACGAGGAGCGCGGCCGCGATGATGAGATCGGCGGGCGTGGTGATCTTGAGGTTGCGCGGGTCGCCGGGAACGACCACGACGCGTCCCCCCGCGTCCTCGACGAGCGCGGCGTCGTCGGTCGCCTCTCCACCCGAGGTGTGGGCGGCGCGGATCGCCTCAGTCCGGAACGCCTGCGGCGTCTGCACGACCACGAGCGCGTCACGCGCGATCGTCCCGACGACGTGGTCGCCTTCAACGCGCTTCACGGTGTCGGGGATGGGGAGGCCGGGCACCGCGGCGTCGGCTCCGGCGCGCACCGCGCCGATCACGGCCTCGAACAGCGCTGGCGACGCCAGCGGGCGCGCGGCATCGTGCACGACCACGACCGCCGCCGACCCCGCGACCGCGTCCAGGCCTGCGCGCACCGACGCCGAGCGCGTCGATCCGCCGGGGACGGTGACAGCCACCGGGCGGCCGTCCCACGCGACGCCGGCCGGGAGGACGAGCACGACGTCGTCGCACGCCGCGGCCACGGCGTCGACCGCGCGGTCGACGAGGCGGGCGCCGGCGACGGTCTCGAACTGTTTCGGCACGCCGAAGCGGCTGCCGGAGCCGCCGGCGACGACGATGCCGCAGGTTGGGCTGCCGCTGTCCACGCTTTCAGGATGGCACCGGGAACCCGCCGGAGGCTCTACTTTCCGAGCGCCTGGTCGAGGCGCCCTTCGGCCGCCTCTTCGTTGACGTTGAGGGCGAAGGTGAGTTCAGAGACGAGGATCTGACGGGCCTTGGCCAGCATCCGCTTCTCCCCCGCCGAGAGCCCTTTGTCGTTCTCGCGGATCGACAGGTTCCGGACCACCTCGGCGACCTGATAGATGTCGCCGCTCTTGAGCTTCTCGACGTGGTTCTTGAACCGGCGCGACCAGTTCGTCGGCATACGCGCTTCCTTCTTGCGAAGGACGGCGAACACCTCCTCGACCTCTTCATCGTTGATCACGTCGCGCAGGCCGATGTCCTCGGCGTTGTCAGCCGGCACCATCAGCGTCAAATCGCCGTATGCGAGCTTGAGGATCAGGTAGTCCTTCTTCTCGCCGAAGACGTCCTTCTTCTCCTTCTTCTCGATGGTCGCGGCCCCGTGATGCGGGTAGACGACCTTGTCACCAACGCGGAAGGACATGAGGCTCCTCGGACGAGGCTGGAAGGACGACAAGAATACCAGACTGACGTTTTCACCCTTAACGTGCGGCTAGCCTCGTGCAGCCGACAGAGGAGGTGCAGGCGCGTGCCCGAGCGACGGCTGCTCGACACGACGGAGCTGTTCACGGCACTGCCCGCCGATGTGCTCGACGACTTGCGCAAACGGGCTGCCAACCGCACGTACGACCGCAACGAGCTGCTGTTCACGCAAGGCGACACCGCCGGCGAGCTCTTCGTCATCGAGGAGGGCCGCATCGCGATCGCGACGAAAGCCCCCGACGGTCGCGAGTCGGTGCTCGCGGTGCTCGAGAGCGGAGCGATGTTCGGTGAGCTCCCTCTCTTCGACGGCTCCCCGCGCTCCGCCGACGCGCGGGCCTTGACCGAGTCGCGGGTCATCGTGCTCGAGTACCAGCCCGTACGTGAAGTGCTCCAGGCGCGCCCCGAGCTGCTGTGGACGGTGACCCGCCTCCTCGCCCGCTGGCTTCGCGCGACCGACGAGGCGCTCGCCGACGCCGTGTTCCTCGACGTGCCCGGCCGCACCGCCAAGCGCCTGCTCGAGCTCGCCGGGGGCGACGACGAGTTCAAGCTCCCTGTCACCCAAGAAGAGCTCGCCGGCATGGTCGGCGCCTCCCGCGAGCGCGTGAACAAGGCGCTCGCTTTGTTCGCGCGCCTCGGTTGGCTTGAGGTGAAGGGGCGGGGCCGTTACAAGTTCCTGGACCGGCCTGCACTCGAAGATCGAGCCACCGTCTGACCACAGGTGGCCGGGCGCCGGTGGTCGCCGTCGGCGGGGTTCGGCGGCGAGCGCAGCGCTGCCGCCGGAGGTGGGCGGGTGGGCCCCGGCGACGGCGTGCCGCCGGCGGGGCGCCGACTACGCCGGTGCCCGCCGGTTAAGCGGGCGTCACCACCGGTAGTGCGCGAACGCTCGGTTGCTCTCGGCCATCTTCTGGAGGTCGTCCTTGCGCTTGATGGCGGCGCCGAGCCCGTTGCCGGCGTCCATCAGCTCGGCCGCCAGCCGCTCGGACATCGTCTTCTCGCGGCGCTGGCGGGCGTACCCGACGATCCACCGGATCGCGAGGGTCGTGGCCCGCCGGGGCCGAACCTCGACCGGCACCTGGTACGTCGCGCCGCCGACGCGGCGGCTCTTCACCTCGAGCACGGGCCGGACGTTCTCGACGGCGCGCTTGACCGTCGCGACCGGCTCCGTGCCCGTCTTGCGCTCGATCTC
>DATFPZ010000274.1:0-2107 GCA_035264545.1 Acidimicrobiia bacterium | reverse complement strand
GCAGATGATCACCAGGCCAACGACGATCGGCAGCGAGCCGAGCTCCCCGGACTTGACGTCGGTCCACCAGCGGCGCGCGTACGCGCCGATGGTCTGCGTCGCGGGGCCGGCGGGGGCCGCGGGAGGCGGAGCGGTGACCGTGCTCATGCCACGACCTCCTGTCCCGGCACCTTCGACAGCTTGCCGGCCGTGATCGCCTCGACGACCTCCTGCTGGTTGGTCTCGGTCCGCTTGAACTCGGCGACGTTCTGGCCGAGCCGCAGCACCGTGATCGAGTCACCGACCTCGAAGATGTCGTGCAGATTGTGCGAGATCAGGATGACGGCAAGACCTTGCTCGCCGAGCCGCCTCACGAGCTCGAGAACCTGGCGCGTCTGCGCCACGCCGAGCGCGGCGGTCGGCTCGTCGAGGATCACCACGCGCGAGTTCCACATCACGGCCTTGGCGACGGCGACCGACTGGCGCTGGCCGCCTGACAGCCCGGCGACGGTCTGGCGCACCGAGCTCAGCGTGGTGACGGACAGGCTCTTCAGTGTGTCCTGCGCCTTCGCCTCCATCGTCGTCTCGTCCAGCCGGCGAACGCCGTCAGTGAGCTCGCGGCCGAGGTACATGTTCTGCACCACGTCGAGGTTGTCGGCCAGCGCGAGGTCCTGATACACGACCTCGATCCCGAGCCGCGAGGCCTCCTTCGGGCTGTGGATGTGCACGGTCTCGCCGTCGAACATCACCTCGCCCTCGTCGGCCGGGTGGATGCCGGCGATGCACTTGATCAGCGTCGACTTGCCGGCGCCATTGTCCCCCACCAGCGCCATGACCTCGCCGAGCGCCACGTGGAAATCGACCTGGTAGAGAGCCTGGACCGCGCCGAAGCTCTTGGAGACTCCGCGCAGCTCGAGGATCGGGGCGTCGTTCAATTCAGAATCCTCCTCCGGGGGCGAGGTGGGGACCCGCTGACAGCGGGTCCCCATTCTCTCTTAGAGTCCGAGCTCCTCGCACTTCGCGGCGAGCTTGCCGGCGCAGATCTCCTCCTTCTTGGGGAAGTCCGGCTCCCCCAGGTACTCGGAGATGTTGTCCTTGGTCACCGCGACCGGCTCCTCGAAGACCGCGGGGATCTCCTTGGTGCCGTTGTCGATGGTCGCCGGCGCCGACGGCGTCTCGCCCTTCGCGAGCTCGATGGCCAGCTCGGCGGCCGCGTCGGCCTCCTTCTTGATCGCCTTGTAGACGGTCATGCACTGATCGCCGTTGACGATGTTCTGGATGCCCTGCAGCGTGGCGTCCTGGCCCGTGACCGGGATCTGCGGGAGCTTGCGCTGCTTGAGCGCCGAGATCGCCGCGTTGCCGAGGCCGTCGTTGGCCGCCAGCACGCCGTCGACCTTGTTGTTGGCCTTCTGCAGCATCTGCTCGAAGATCGTCAGCGCCTTCTGGTTGTCCCAGTCCGGAACCGACTGGTCGTCGACCAGCGTCCAATCGCCGGACTCGAACTTCGGCTTGATCACCGAGTCGTAGCCGTTCTTGAACAGGGTCGCGTTGTTGTCGGTCGGCGAGCCGTTGAGCACGGCGACGGCGGGGTCCGACTTGCCCTCCAGGCAGCTCACGAGGCCCTCGCCCTGAAGCTGGCCGACCTTCTCGTTGTCGAACGAGACGTAGTAGTCGGAGTCGCCGTCGAGCGTGAGGCGGTCGTAGTCGATGACCTTGACGTCCTGCGACTTCGCGTTCGCCGCGATCGCCGCGCCGGAGCCGGAGTCGAGGTTCACGAGCAGCAGCACCTTGGCGCCGTTGGTGATGGCCTGCTCGGCCTGCTGCTGCTGGGTGGCCTTGTCGCCCTCGGCGTTCTGGATCTCGACCTCCACGCCGGCGTCCTCGAACGCCTTCTGCAGGAAGGGCCGGTCGACCGTCTCCCAGCGCACCGACGACTTGGAGTCCGGCAGCAGGACGGCGACCTTGCCGGGCTTCTTGCCGCCGCTGTCCGACGACGCGGTGCCGCCGCCGCCGCCCTCCTCTTCGTCGTCGCCGCAGCCGGCCGCGACCAGACCCGCGGCCAGCACGGCGGTGACTAGCCATACGGCTCCCTTCGTCATGTACTCCCCCTCCGGGTTGTGGTTGTTGT
>DATFPZ010000273.1:0-9147 GCA_035264545.1 Acidimicrobiia bacterium | reverse complement strand
GGAACAGCTCGCCGAGCCAGATGCGCCGCCGCACCGGATCGTCGCCCGGCGACCTCGGCCGGGGCCCGGGTCGCGCGCAGGGCGACGATCCGGTGCGGCGGCGCCGGGGTCGCCTGATCGGCGACCGGGTGCCGGACGGGCCGGTGGGCGCGGTCGCCGTCGCCGCCACCGCCCGTGCCGTCGCCGAGCGCCGGGCCCTGGATCCTGAGGGCCCGGCCGTTCTTCCCGAGGATCTGCGCGAGGCAAGACGCGAGCAGCGGACCGGGAACCTGCTCGTGCTGGCAGTGGACGCGTCCGGGTCGATGGGTGCGCGGCGGCGGATGGAGGCGGTGAAGGGCGCCGTGCTCGGTCTGCTCGTCGACGCCTACCAGCGGCGCGATCGCGTCGCGCTGGTCGCGTTTCGTGGAGAGGGCGCCGAGGTCCTCCTGCGCGCGACCGGCAGTGTCGAGGTCGCGCGCGCTCGCCTCGCCGACCTTCCCACCGGCGGGCGCACCCCGCTGGCCGCCGGCATCGACATCGCACTGGCCGTCGCGACGAGCCCCGCCAACTGCGGCTCGGGGCACCGTCCGCTGCTGGTATTGGTGAGCGACGGCCGGGCGACGGCTGCACTCGACGGCGACCCGGTCGTGGCCGCGCGACGCGCTGCGGCAACGGTCCGCACCAGTCGCGTCGACGCGGTCGTCGTCGACGCCGAAGACGGGGCGGGCCGCCTCGGCCTCGCCGCCGAGATCGCCGAGGAGATGGGCGCGCGCTACCTCCGGCTGGCCGAGCTGTCGGCCGGCGCGCTGGAGCACGCCCTCAGGGAGGTCATCTCATGACAGCAACCGCAAACGCGTTCGAGGCCGCGGCAGCGGCCGTCGGCAGCCTCGACGACGGCGCCGGCGACGCTGCGGCCGAGCACCACGACCGGCTCACGAAGCCACGGGGCTCACTGGGACGAGTCGAGAGTCTCGGCGTCCGGCTCGCGGCCATCACCGGCGCGTCGCCACCACCGGTCCCCGCGCCGGCGGCGGTGGCGGTCTTCGCCGGCGACCACGGCGTGCTGGACGAAGGCGTGACGCCGTGGCCGCAGGACGTCACCGCCCAGATGGTCCAGAACTTCCTCGCCGGTGGCGCGGCGATCAACGTACTGGCGCGCCAGACGGGCACCCGCGTGATCGTGGTCGATGTCGGCGTGGCCACCGACCTCGATGCCGCGCCCGGCCTGGTGCGCGAGAGGGTGCGCGCCGGCACCGGGAACATCGCCCGGGAGCCGGCTATGACCGTCGCCGAGGCTCGGCAAGCGCTCGACGTCGGCGCCGCCGTCGCGGCGGGCCTGATCGACGACGGCGCCGCTTGCCTGGTGACGGGCGACATGGGCATCGGCAACACCACGCCCTCTGCCGCGCTGGTCGCCGAGTTCACCGGGCGCGCCGCCAAAGAGGTGACGGGCCGCGGCACCGGCATCGACGACCCGACCCTGGTGCGCAAGGTCGCGGCGGTCGATGCGGCCCTCGCCCGCACAGTGCAACGGGACGATCCCGTCGCGGTGCTCGCCTCACTGGGAGGTCTGGAGATCGCGGCGCTGACGGGCTTCATCGTGGCCGGCGCGGCCGCTCGCGTCCCCGTCGTCGTCGACGGCGTCATCGCAAACGCCGCGCTCCTGACGGCGGCGCAGCTCGTACCGGGTGCCGTGCCCTTCTGCTTCGCGGGACACCGGTCCACGGAGCCCGCAGCGCGCGTGGTCCTCGACACGCTCGGCCTCGAGCCCATCCTCGACCTCGAGCTGCGCCTCGGCGAAGGCAGCGGCGCGTGCTTGGCACTCCCGGTGTTGGAAGCGGCGGCGCGCATCCTCGGCGAGATGGCGACGTTCGACGCCGCAGGGGTGACTGACAAGCCAGACTGAGCGCGTGCTGATCGACCGGTTCCTGCCGGAGTACGACGTCGTCGAGCATCACGTGGTCGACGTCGACGCTCCGGTCGATCGGGCGTACCGCGCCGTGAAGGAGCTCGACCTCGCGCGGTCACCCGTCGTGCTCGCGTTGCTGTTCGCCCGCGGGCTGCCGACCATGTTCACGGGAGCGGTGAAGCCCAAGCGCCGGCTCGGCCTCGACGAGATCGTCGAGTCCGGCTTCGTCGTGCTCGGCGAGGAGCCGGACCGCGAGCTCGTCCTCGGCGTGGTCGGCAAGTTCTGGCGCCCGACCAGCGGCGTCCACCGCATCGAGGCCGGCGAGTTCGGCGGCTTCGACACACCCGGCTTCGCCAAGGGAGCGTGGAACTTCGTCGTCTCCGAACGGCCCGGCGGCGGCTCCCGAGTCGAGACCGAGACCAGAGTCGCGTGCACCGACGACGACGCCCGCCGCAAGTTCGGCTGGTACTGGCGTCTCGTCGGCCCCTTCAGCGCCCTCATCCGGCGCGTCATGCTCCGCGACATCAAGCGCGGCGCCGAAGGGTGATGCGTATTTCAGGGCGCTCAGCGTCCTTCAGATACGCATCGCGGCGCGTTCAGGACGCGCGGCCCATGGCGGCGCGGGAGTCCCACGCCGCGTACAAGCTCGCGTAGCGGCCTTCGTGGGCGATCAGCTCGTCGTGCGTGCCGAGCTCGGCGACGTGGCCGTCGTCGACCACGGCGATGCGGTCGGCCCGGGCCGCGGTCGACAGCCGGTGCGCGACCACGACCACGGTCCGCCCCTCCGTCAGACGGCCGAGGGCACGCTCGACGGTGCGCTCGGTCCCCGGGTCGAGGCTCGACGTCGCCTCGTCGAGGACGAGCAGCGCCGGGTCGGCGAGCGCGGCCCGCACCAACGACACGAGCTGCTTCTCACCCGCCGACAGGCGCGAGCCGCGCTCGCGCACTTCGGTCTCGAGCCCGTCGGGGAAGGCGTCGAACCGGTCCCCGAGCCCGAGGGCGGCGATCGCGTCATGCACCTCGTTGTCGGTGGCGTCGGGCTTGCCGACGATCACGTTGTCGCGCACGCTCCCCGCGAACAGGAACCCCTCCTGGGGCACGACGACGATTCGCTCGCGCAATGACCGCAGCGTCGCGTCGCGCAGGTCGACGTCGGCGTACTCAACGTTTCCTTGGCGCGGGTCGTAGAAGCGGGCGATGAGCTTGGCGAGCGTCGACTTCCCGGCGCCCGTCGGCCCGACCAGCGCCAGGCGCTCGCCCAGCGGGACCCGCAGCGAGATGTCGTGCAGGACGTCCTCGCCGCCGTAGCCGAACGACACGTGCTCGAGCTCGAGCCCGCCCTCCTCGGGCAGGTCGACGGCGCCCGGCCGCTCGGCGATCGACGGGGGCTCGTCGAGGAGCTCGAACAGCTTCTGGAGCGCGGCGCCGGCCTGCTGGAGCGTGTTGTACAGCTGGCTCAGCTGCTGGATCGGCTCGAACAGGTTGTTGAGGTATAGCACGAAGGCGGCGACGGTCCCGACCGTGACGATCTCGGCGGACACGAACGCGCCGCCGATGCCGACGATCAGCGCGATACCGGTGACGCCGGCGAACTCGACGATCGGGAAGTACTTCGCCGAGATGCGCACCGTCTCGATGTTGGCGTCGTACTGCGCCTCGTTCGTCTCCTGGAAGCGGCGCGTGAACGCCCGCTCACGAGCGAATGCCTGCACCACCCGAACGCCCGCCAGGCCCTCCTGGAGCGTGGAGAGGTTCTGGCCGATGCGATCACGCACGAGCAGGTACGCCTTGTTCGACGCCTTGCGGAACCAGCGGCTCGCGATGACGACGGGCGGCACGACGACGAGCGTGCACAGCGCGAGCTTCCAGCTCATCAAGAAGATCACGAGGATGGCGCCGACGAACAGCAGGCCGTTCTGCACGAACATGACCAGCCCCATCTGCACGAGCTCCTGCAAGGCGTCCATGTCGGAGGTCATGCGGGCGACGAGCTTGCCGGTCTTCTCGCGCTCGAAGAAGTCCATGCCGAGCGACATCAGGTGCCGGAACACCCGCGAACGGAGATCGCGCAGGAACGCCTCGCCGACCTTGGCGACCATCCTGATCACGGCCCGGCCGAAGAAGAGACCGGCGATGGCGGCAAAGAGATAGATGAGCGCGGAGAGGTTGAGCGCGCCGGAGTCGTGCGCGCGCAGCCCGGCGTCGATGCCGTGCCGGACCAGGGCCGGGCCGGCCAGCAGGCACGACGTCTGCCCGATGAGCAGCAGGATCGACAGCGCGATGCGGCCGCGGTACGGCCGGAGGTAGGGCCGCAGCCGGCGGAGCACCTGCGTGGCGTCGTGGCGGGTCAGCGTCTCCTCGATCGCGTGCTGACCGAACGGGCCGCCGCCTCCGCCCCTCATGGCACCCGCTCCACGGTGGACGCCGCCTCGACGGCGGCCGCCTGCGCGAGCACCTCGCGGTAGCGCTCGGAGACTTCGAGCAGCTCGTCGTGGGTCCCTTCGGCCACGACGCGCCCGCCGTCGAGGAGGACGACACGATCGGCGAGGGCGATGGTCGCCGGCCGGTGAGCGATGATCAACGTGGTCCGTCCCGCCATGACTTCGCGCAGCGCGGCGCGGATCTCGTGCTCCTTGGTCGGGTCGACCGACGAGGTGGCGTCATCGAGGATCAGCACCCGCGGGTCGGCAAGCACCGCGCGCGCGATGGCGAGCCTCTGGCGCTGCCCGCCTGACAGCGAGTAGCCGTACTCGCCGACGATCGTCTCGTACCCGTCGGGCATGTCGTCGATGAACTCGTCGGCGCCCGCGAGGCGAGCCGCGCCGCGCACGGTCTCCATCGGCGCCTGCGGATCGGCGAACGCGATGTTGTCGCGCACGGTGTCCGAGAAGAGGAACGTGTCCTCGAAGACGATGCCGATGCTGCGGCGAAGGTCGTGGATCTTGACGTCGCGCACGTCGGTGCCGTCGAGCAGCACGCGACCACCGTCGACGTCGTAGAAGCGCGGGACGAGCCGGGCGACGGTCGTCTTCCCGGAACCGGTGGTGCCGACCACCGCGACCGCCTCGCCCCCGCGGATCAGGAGATCGAGGTCCCGGAAGATCGGCCGGCCGCCGTGGTAGCCGAAGGCCACGTTCTCGAAGCGGATCTCACCCGGACCGGGCGGGAGCGCGTGGGCGCCGGACTTGTCGACGACTTGGGGATCGGTGACGAGGATCCCGTCCAGCCGGCCCGCCGCCGCTGACGCGCGCGACGCCTGGGCGACGAGCATCCCCGCCATGCGCAGAGGCCAGATGAGCATGAGCACGTACGAGTTGAAGGCGACGATGTAGCCGAGCTCGAGCTCGCCGTTGAGCACGAGGTGGCCGCCGTACCAGAGGATGGCCACGAGCGCGAGCGCCGGGAGGAAGTCGACGAGCGGCAGGAACCCGGAGCGGAGTCGCGCCGACTCGAGCGACCGGTCGCGCACCGCGTCGGCCTCGTGGTCGAGCTGTTTCTCTTGGAGCCGCTCGGATCCGAAGCCCTTGACGGCGCGAACACCGGCCACGCTCTCTTCGACCACGGCCGTGAGGTCACCGAGCTTCTGTTGCAGCTGTGTGGTGACGGGCTGCATGCGCCTGCTGAAACGGGTCGCGCTGATGTTCAACAGCGGCAGCGCACCCAGCGCGAGCAGCGTCAACGGCACGCTCTGCAGGGCCATGACCGTGACGACGCCGACGAGCGTGAGCGAGCTGGCGATCGTGAGCGGGATGAGGATGACCGCCTGGTTGATCTGGAAGATGTCGGTGTTGGCCCGGGCCATGAGCTGGCCGGTCTGGGCCTCGTCGTGGAACGCGAAGTGCAGGCGCTGGAGGTGGGCGAAGAGCCGCTGGCGCAGGTCGGTCTCGGACCGGTACGCGATGCGGAAGGCGCAGAACCGCCGGAACCCCGACGACAAACCCTGCACCACGCCGACACCCACGATGACCAGCGAGTACACGAGAATGGCCCCGCTGTTGCCGGGGAGGATCCCGTTGTCGATGGCGCCGGCGGCCAGGAGCGGGACCGCGATCTTGGCTGCCGTCCACGAGACACCGGCGAGCACGCCCAGCACGAGCCACGCCCGCTGGGATCCGAGCGTGCCCCGCATCAGCCGCCAACCGGCTCGTCGGGTTTCCCGCTCGCGGTCCACCAGCTCCCCCTCGACGTCTCGCGCCCCGCGACTGCCTGCGCCAGCGTCGGCGGGGTGCGCTCCGAGATTACCAGTGGGCTTCCGAGCCCCTTGGTGCGATTGCGAGACTGTGGCCGTGGAGGCGACGCACCGAGCACCCCGCGTCTCGTGGCGCGTGGCGGCCGTCGTCGCCGGCGCGCTCGCTTACTCGTGGATCGCGTCCGGCTTGCGGCCGTTCACGCATCCGGAAGCGGTCGCGGTCGCGATCCCGATCATCGTGGCGGGAATCGCCACGCTTCGTTTGGGTCGCCACGCCCGTGACGCGGCGGTTCCGGAGAGCCGTCGCGGCATCTGGGTGTGGCGCGGGCTGCTCGGCGCGTTCCTGGTGTGGGAGCTCATCTCGTATCGCTCGTCTCCGCGGGTCGATTACCCGACGGTCAGCTCGATCGCGGACGCCATCATGAGCACGCATCCCGGCCGCTTCGCGATGTTCGCGGTGTGGCTCGCCGTCGGCTACGGGATGTTCCGGCGATGAGCACGAGCACGTTCAGCTATGCGATCTACGCCGTGATCGCGGCGTCGTGTGTGGGATGGGCGGTGTTCACACGGGTCGAGCGAGCCCGCTACGCCACCGTCGGCGGCATCGTACGACGCATGTTGCGCCATCCGGTCATGCGCTGGGCGGTGTGGGCCAGCTGGGCGTTCGTGGGCTGGCATCTGTTCGTCCGCGGCCGGGGCGCGTTCCAGTAGTGGTCCATCACCCGTCACGTCGCGGCTTCGATCCCCGTCCGTTGCGATTCGAGCAGGGCGTCGCCGCGCTCGTCCTCCTCATCGGGTTCACGTTCCAAGTCGAGCTCTTGATTCCGGTGGTCACGGTCGTGCTCGCGGTGAGCGGCGCGGTGGGGCCGCGGCGGGCGCCGCTTCCCCGCCTGTTCGCCGCGGTAGCCGGCGACCGGCTCGAGCCCCCCGACGCGTTCGTCGACCGCCAGACGGTTCGCCTGTCGGTGCTGGTGCAGACGGGCGCGCTGCTCGTCGCGTCGGCGCTCGTCTTCGTCGGCGTCGGCTTCCTCGCCTGGATCATCGCCTTGGCCGTCGTCGCGACTGCCGCCTACGACGCCGCCACCGGCGGCTGGGTCGAAGCCGGCCTCTACTGGCGGATCGCCCGCCGGCGGCGGCCGTAGCCGAGGGCCAGGAAGAGATAGACCGCCGACATCGCCAGACCGACGACGTATGCCAGCAGCACTCGCGTGTCGCCGGTCGTCTCCGCGGTGCCCGTCGCGATCACGGCCAGCGCCAACAGCCACCCGTTGCTGACGATCGTGCGTGCGGAGACGGGCCGGTCGGCCGTCGCCGTGCCGAAGCACGGACACGGCGGAGGCTCGTCGCGAGCGAGGTTCGCGACGACCGCTCCGGTGAACAAGGAGAGAAGCCCGATTGCGGCGAACGCGGGCACGGGCGAGTCACGGAAGGTGCCCAAGGACACCGCGATCGCGAGCTCGGCTGTCGGAACAAGGATCGCCGCAGCCGCCGCGAGCGGGCCGGGGATGCCGAAGGCTTCCATCTGCGCCGGCAGCGATCTCAGTGCGCGCAGTTTGAAGAATGCCGACCCGGACAGCGCCAGGATGAGCGCCAGGCGGGCAGCGAGGACGAGTGTCTCCACTCAGCTGTCGAAGTGGCCGTAGCCGCCCCGATAGAAGATGAGCGGCCCCTCGTCGCCGAGGACGCCGAGCTCGTGCACCAGGCCGACGACGATGAGGTGGTCGCCGCCGTCGTGCTGGTCCCGGATCGTGCAGTCGATGTAGGCGAGCGCGTCGTGCAGGATGGGCGAGCCGCCCGCCGACGGTCGCCAGCCGATGCGGCTGAACCGGTCGGCGCCCTTGGTCGCGAACACGCGGCAGACGTCCTCCTGGTGCTCGTTGAGGATGTTGACCGTGAACTTGCCGGCGGCCTCGATTCTCGGCCACGTCGATGAATCCTTCGACGCGCAGAACAGCACGAGCGGCGGATCGAGCGACACCGACGTGAACGAGTTCGCTGACACGCCGATGGGCTCGCCCCCGTCCATCGCCGTGATGATCGTGACGCCGGTCGCGAAATGCCCGAGGACCGTCCGGTAGGACGGCTCGTCCGGCGGCATGAGCGTCTCGGCGCTCTCCGATTCGCTCACCGAACCGCCGCGCTCAAGAGAATCAGCGCGCTCACCGCACGAGCACTGGTTGCAGCTCGACGACCAGACCTTCGCGAGCTGCGAGCACCTCCAGGTTCCCCGCCACGCGCTCGGCGAGCGCGCCGGCGTACAGGTGCATGAGGTCGACACTGTCGTCGGAGTGGGACGGACAGTGGTGGAACAGCACCAGCTGTCTCGCACCCGCCTCACGCGCGACTTGGATCGCATAGTCGACCGTCGAATGGCCGAAGTGGCGCTTCTGCTCGAACTCCTCGCACGTGTGCTGCGCGTCGTGAATCAGCACGTCGGCCCCGTCGGCGAGATCGAGCACGTCAGCCGGCACGAAGTCGTCCGGATCGTCCGAGCACCCGGGGCCGTGATCGGACACGTACGCGACCGAATGTCCCTCGAGGTCGACGCGGAACCCGACCGTCGGGCTCGTGTGACGCACCCACCGCGACCGCACCTTGGCGCCGTTGATCGCGAAGTCGTCGTTCCCCGAACCGTGGAACCGGACGGTCCCGTGCAGCTCGTCGGGCGTGATCGGGAAGTAGGGCTGCTGCATCACGCCCCGGAACACGGCGTCGAGGGGGCCCCCCTCCTGCGCCGGGCCGTACACGTCGAGCACGGCGTCGGGCTCGGAGATGGGGCCGAAGAACGGCAACCCCTGGATGTGGTCCCAGTGCAGATGGCTCAGCAGGACGGTTCCGTGGAAGGGCCCGTCGGCGGCGAGCGTCTGCCCGCACGGCCGCAGGCCTGTGCCCATGTCGAAGATGATCGGGTCGTGGCCGTCGGCCGCGAGCGAGACGCACGACGTGTTCCCGCCGTACCGCTCGTACTGGTCGCCGGCGCACGGCGTCGATCCACGGACACCATGGAACGAGAGCTTGATCCCCCCGCGCACCCTTGGAGGATACCGACTGAACGACCGCTGAGAAACAC
>DATFPZ010000272.1:0-7063 GCA_035264545.1 Acidimicrobiia bacterium | reverse complement strand
ACGACCTTCTCATCGAACGTCAGCAAGCCTTGCGCCCACAGCTCGGGCGTGACGACCAGTTCGAGGTCGCCGGGCCGCTGCACGCCATACATCTGCTCGCGCTTGTAGGACACGTTCGATCCGGCGGGAGGGAACCAGTCGTCGGGCCGCCCGGCATGCTCGGGCACGTTCCGTCCGTGCACGAGGAAGAAGCTCGCCCGGTCCATGAGCCGACCGGGGGCGCCGTTCGTGACCGGCCCGGCGATCGCCACCGCGTCCGGATGCGTCGCGTGAGCGTCGAGCACCTGCTCACACCAACCAGGCGCAACGTCGCAGTGGTCCTCTGTGATCGCGACCACGTCACCGCGTGCCTCCGTCCAGCCGAGCAGCCGCAGCTCGTGCGGCCCCCGGCCCGGGGATCGGAGCCATCGCACGTGCTCCGCGGCCGTCGCGTCGAGCCCGCCGGCCGAGCCGTCGGCGACGATGAGCTCGATCTCGCCCGCTCGCATTTGGGGCGCGAGCCGCTCGAGGCATCCGCGCACCTCGGGCCACGGCTGGGTGCAAGTCACGATGACCGAAAGACGCATCGGTGCATTCTGGCAGCCCGGCCCGATGGCTCCCTAGGTACGACGCATCGTCACCCGGGCCAGCATCCGGGGTCGCTCACCCTCGGTGAACTCGGTGACCTCGACGAGTGCGAATCCGGCCACGAGCCGATCGATGAGCGCGCGGTCGAAGAAATGGACGACAAAGCCGCCGTGCTCGTACATGTCGTCCCCGTGCGCGATTCCGGCACCGTAATGAGCGTCGTCGGTTGTTCGCACGGTGTAGACGACGAGACCGCCGGGGCGCACTACTCGGCGCAGATCGGCGACGAGTCGCTCGAGCTCGGGCGTCGTGAGCGCCATGCAGAGCAGCATGTGCGAATACGACGCGTCGACGCTGGCGTCCGCGAAAGGGAGGTGCTGCCTGACGTCGTGGAGAGCGACGGTCACCCGATCGGCAAGGCCTGCGACGCCGGCTTTGGCCCCGATCGCATCGAGGCCCTCGAGCGCGTAGTCGACGGCGTGTACGTGGAACCCGCGGTGGGCGAGATAGAGCGTGTCGCGTCCCTGGCCCGCGCCCAGCTCGAGCACGGTCGTGACGCCCGCAACTGCGAACACGTCGGCGGCGGCGACCGCCGCCTCGCTGGGCTCTTCGCCGTACATCTCGGGATGGGCGGCGAAGGTCGCCGACCAGTGCTGGCGCTGCTCGTCCTCTGTCGGCGTCACAACGACAGTGTGATCCCCATTCCCCGCGAGGTCTCGCGAAGCCGTCCGTAGACTGAGTCCGGATGATCGACGTGATCGACTACCGGGCGGGCAATTCCCCGAGCGTCATCTACGCGCTCGAGCGGCTCGGGCTCGCGTGCCGGCTGGTGGCGAAGCCGGAAGAGGTCGCCGAGTCCGAACGCCTCGTCCTGCCGGGTGTCGGCGCGGCGGAGGCGACGCTCGACTCGTTGCGCGAGTCCGACCTGCTGGACGCGCTCACGCAGCGCGTACAGCGGGATCGCGTGCCCTTCCTCGGGATCTGCATCGGGCTCCAGGTGCTCTTCGAGCACAGCGAGGAGGGGAACACACCGTGCCTCGGGTGGCTCCCCGGGAGGATCCGCCGCTTCGCCGACCGGCTGCGCGTGCCCCAGATCGGCTGGAACGAGGTGCGGTTCACACGATCGCACCCCGTCACCGCCGGGCTCCCCGACGGGGGCCACTACTACTTCGTCAACTCGTACTTCGCCGACCCGGCCGACCCCGCCGACGCGCTCGGGCGCACCGAGTACGGCGTCGAGTTCGCGTCGGTCGTGGCGCACGACAACGTCGTCGCCACGCAGTTCCACGCCGAGAAGAGCGGACGGCTCGGTCTTCGCCTCCTCGCCGACTTCGCGGCCTGGGACGGGCGATGCTGACCAAGCGCCTCATCGCCTGCTTCGACGTCATCGACGGCCGGGTCACGAAGGCGCAACAGTTCCAGGACAACATCGACGTCGCCCCGGCCGAAGACCTCGCCGCCCGCCTGTACGACGACCAGATCGACGAGATCGTCTTCTACGACATCACCGCCAGCGCCGAGAAGCGCAAGATCGACCTCGAGACCGTGCGCCGCGTCGCCCGCCACGTGTTCGTCCCGTTCACAGTGGGCGGAGGCATCCGCTCGGTCGACGACATGTTCGAGGTGCTCAAGGCGGGCGCCGAGAAGATCAGCGTCGACTCGATGGCCGTGCGCAACCCCGAGATCATTCGCGACGGCGCCGAAGCGTTCGGCCGCCAGTGCATCGTGCTCAGCACCCAGGTCAAGCGGGTGGGAGCGCGGCCTGGTCTTCCCTCGGGGTATGAGGTGTTCATCGACGGCGCTCGCGAGGCAACGAGCCTCGACGCGCTCGAATGGGTCCGCCGCGGAGAGGAGCTCGGCGCCGGCGAGATCGTCGTCAACAGCATCGACCGCGACGGCACCGCATCCGGTTACGACCTCGAGATCACCCGCGCCGTCGCCGACGCGGTCAACGTTCCCGTCATCGCGTCGGGCGGGGCCGGCGACGTCGACCACATCGCCGCCGGGCTCACCGACGGGGGCGCCCAGGCCGCGATCATCAGCTCGATCCTGTACTCGCCCCGCTTCGACCGGAACCTCGGCGTCCGGGAGCTGAAAGCCGGTCTCGTCCGGCACGGCGTGCCGGTGCGGCCATACCTCGAGGCGAGCTAACCCGAACCGAACTACGCGGACGCGCTCTGCGACGCGGGGACGAGCTGTTCCCAGTCGATGCCGGGCGCGTCGGCCCACAACCGCTCGAGCTCGTAGTAGGCGCGCGTCTCATCGAGGAACACGTGCACGACGATGTCGCCGTAGTCGAGCAGCACCCAGGTCGCGTCATCGAGGCCTTCGACGCTCGTCGGAGGCACCGAGGCGTGCTCCTTCATTGCCTTCTCGATCTCGTCCACGATCGTGCGCACCTGCCTCGTGTTCGTGGCGCTGGTGATCACGAACGCGTCCGTGATGGAGAGGATGTCGCCGACATCGAGGGCGATGATGTCCTCGCCCTTCTTGGCCGACGCCGCCGCGGCGGCGATGGCGACTCGACGGAGCACGACCGGGGCGCCTGTCAAGCAGCAGCCTCGCGGGTCGTCATCGATGTTGATTGTAGAGGCCGCGTTGGGCGATGGCACGCATCACCGCCGGCGGGACGAGCCCGTCGATCGGATGCCCCTGCGCCAGTCTCGCCCGGAGGTCCCTCGACGCGATGTCGAGACGCGGGATCGTGACGCGTTCGACCCGCCAGCCTGCTGCGGGTGCTTCGGCGTGCGCGTCGCCGGCTCGCTCGACGATCACAAGGGTGGCCAGGTCACGGGTCTCCTCCAGCCTCCGCCACGTCGGCATGTTGCGGACCGCATCGGCGCCGAGCACCAGGAAGAGCTCGCGCCCCGGTGCCGCGAGGGCGTCGAGTGTGTCGTAGGTGACGGAAGGCTCCCCGCGCTCGATCTCGATTGCCGACGCCTCGACGCCTTCGACGTCCTCGACCGCTGCACCGACCAAAGCGAGCCGATCAGCGGGCGACGCGACGACCTCGTCGCGCTTCTGCCACGGGTCACCGGCGACGACCATCAGCACCCGGTCCAGCCGGAGGGCGGCGCGGGTGTCGACGGCCGCCACGATGTGGCCGACGTGCACCGGGTCGAACGTGCCACCGAAGACACCGACTCGCTCGATCCGGGGAGTCTACGGGCGACGGCGGCGACCGAAGCCGGACAACATTCCGTTCATGTTTCTGGAACGCCGGAGACACGCGCGCGTCCTACGCTGACCGCGGCGGCGGCGGCTTTGCCGACCGCCGACCGCAACGGCGGCGGCTTGGCCGACCGCCGTTGCAGAGCGGGAGCTTGCGACCGCGCCGAGAAAAGCCGTGCCGGAGCTTGCGACGGCGCCAAAGGAGATCAATGCCTCTCGACGACCCGGCTCCGAGCGCATCGGCGCACGTCCTCGTGCGGGTGTGGCTGCCCGACCGGCCCGGCGCGCTGGGTCTCGTCGCGTCACGCATCGGCGCGGTGCGGGGCGACATCATCGGCGTCGACGTGCTCGAGCGGGGAACGGACGTGGCCGTCGACGAGTTCGCCGTCGATCTCCCCGGCCCGGATCTCGTGCCCACGCTGGTGCGCGAGATCGAAGAGGTCGACGGGGTGTCGGTGGAAGAGGTCCGGCTCGTCGGCCACTTCCCCGACCCCCGCCTCGACGCCCTCGAGTCGGCGGCCGCGTTGTGCGAGGCCGCCACGGTCGAGCAGTTGTATGCCGTG
The DNA here is from genome assembly GCA_035264545.1 of Acidimicrobiia bacterium. Taxonomy (GTDB): domain Bacteria; phylum Actinomycetota; class Acidimicrobiia; order IMCC26256; family JACDBD01; genus JALZAA01. Next base: position 2,762 of record DATFPZ010000272.1, on the reverse strand, counting down.
CTCGTCGCGCAGACGAACCGCGAGTTCCTCGCCGACTGGACCGCCCTCGTCAACGGGTCACGCGTGCTCGCCCAGGCCGGCGAGCAAGCGCCGAGCCCGGACGTCCTGGCCGCCCTCGTCGCCGGCACGTCCGCGTCGAGCCTGGTCTCGGGCGGGGTGACCGGACCCGACGACCTCGCGGTGGCGACGTTCACCGACTACGACGCCGCCTTGTTGCTGGGCCGGGCCGGTCATCCGTTGCGCCGTCGAGAGCGCGGTCAGCTGCTGGCGTTGGTCCGGATCGCCGAGCGCGCCTGGCACCTGCTCGGGGAGTACAACGTTCCCCGTGCCCACGATCGCCACGCTTCAGCGTGACCAGATCGGAGACGCGTCAGCGGTCCTGACCCGCGCCTTCGACGACGACCCCGTGTTCCGGCACCTCTACCCCACGGCGCGTCGCCGGCGGTGGTCGTGCCGTGGCTTCCTGCGGGCGATCGTGCGCGACGGATTCCCGTTCGGGGAGGTCTGGGCGGCAGTCGACGACGGGGCTGTCGTCGGCGCCGCCGGCTGGCTCCCGGAGGGCGCGTACCCGCCGTCGCGCCGGCGGGCGGCGCGCCAGCTCGTGGCGGCGTGGCAGGCGCTGCTGACCCCGCACACGTTTCGCGACGGGCTCCGCTACCTGACGGAGACCGAAAAGCTGCACCCGAAGGAACCGCACTGGTACCTCGCGGTGATCGGCGTCGAGCCCGAGCGTCAGGGCGAAGGACTGGGCGGAAAGCTGCTCGCCGCCGTGCTCGGCCGTCTCGACGAGACCGGCGTGCCCGCGTACCTGGAGACCTCCACCGAGGGGAACGTCGCCTGGTACCGGCACCACGGATTCGAGGTACAGCACGAGATCCGGCCCGTGCCCGCCGGTCCACCCGTGTGGACCATGTGGCGCGACCCGAAGACCTGAATCAACCCTCCACGATGGTGGTCACGAACCGCTCGAGCTGACGCAGGTTGCGGCATTCGTAGACGCCGTCGCAGTAGATGCCGAACTCCGAGATGATCGAGTCGCCCGTGTCCCAGTAGCCGCGGGGCTCCGGATTGAGCCAGTACAGATGGCGGGCGCGCTGCTGGAGCTCCTTCAGCACCCAGTTCTGCGACGCGTGGTAGTTGTTGCGGGCGTCGCCGAGCAGGATGATCGACGTCTTCGGCGTCACCTCTTTGTAGTGGTGCTCGTGGAACACCTCGAAGGCGTGCCCGTAGTCGGAGTGGCCGTCGACCCAGACGACGTCCGCCTCCGTGTTGACCCGGTGGACCGCCTCGGCGATGTCGTCCGATTCCTGGAAGAACCGCGTCACCTCGTCGATGCCGTCGATGAACACCCACGACCGCACCTTCGAGAACTGGCTCGCCATCGCGTACACGAACTGCAGCGTGAAGCGGGCGAAGCTCGCTACCGATCCAGAGATGTCGGCGACGACCATGATCTCGGGACGTGAGGGCCGCGGGTGGCGGAACTTGGGCTCGGCCGGCACGCCGCCGTACGACAGCGAGTGCCGCACGGTCGAGCGGAAGTCGAGGTGGCCGCGATTGCGGCGCCGCCGCCGTTGGGCGAGCCGGGCGGCGAGCGCCCGTGTCAAGGGGTAGATCGCGCGCTGGAGGGCGAGCATCTCCTCGCGTGACGCGTGCATGAAGTCGACGTCCTCGGGGAGCGGCTTGCGCAGCGTGCGCGCCATGGCTTCGACACCGCGATCGGCCACGAGGCGGCGGCGGATCTCGGACTCGACCAGCTCCTTCAGCTCCCGCAGGCGGGCCTGGAACTCCTCCTCGGCGAGGCGCTCGGCCAGATCGCCGTCGCCGATATCGCCGCGCTCGCGTGCCTGGCCCATCATCCGGGCGGTCAGTCCCTCGAAGTCCAGCTGCCGCAGCGTTCGATAGAGGTAGTAGGTGCCACCGACGGGCCGTCCGGGCTCCATACCGGCGAAGCGGTCCACGGCCATGCCGGCGAGCTGACGCATCTGCTCGCGATCCATGTTCATCAGCGCCTGGAGGAGCATCTGCGCCAGCTCCTCGGGTGAGACGTCGCCCATCGCGCCGCCGCCCTGGGCGCGCATGGCCTCCATCGACTCGAGGTCCGTCGGACCGCCGTCGTCGTCCTCGCCGATCCCCGGCGCGTGGAGCGAGAAGTAGACGTCGAAGACGGTCTCGAAGGCGCGCCAGTGGTGCTGGTGCTTCACCAGGGTCGCTCCGAGAGCCGCTTTGAACGTGCCGCGCTCGGCGATGTCGACGTGTTCTACGGCGCGCATGGCGTCGAGGTTCTCGGTCATTGACACCGGGAGCCCGGCGGCGCGCAGCTCGTGGATGAACCCTTGGAGCACGTCGAGCATGGACTCACGGTCACCGGCTCGTGGAGCGTCGGTGGGACCGAATCTCGACATGGCGTCGTTCAACTTCGCCGGGTTCAGATGGTGCACGGCGTCACGGTCCAGCAGACGCCGTGCGCGCCGGCATCGCCCCGCCCTCGACCTGGAGCTCCTTGCGGGCCTTGGTGATGTCGGACTGGTACTTGAGGAGCACGTGCAACGTCTCGCCGATCAGCTCGGGGTCGATCTCGTTCTTGCCCAGGTATAGGAGCGTTTTCGCCCAGTCGATGGTCTCCGAGATCGACGGCGCCTTCTTCAGCTCGAGTTGCCGGATGGACCGCACGACGCGCGCGACCTGCTCCGCGAGCTCGTCGTCGACATCGGGCACGCGCACTCTGACGATGTCCTTCTCGCGTTCAAGGTCCGGGTAGT
>DATFPZ010000271.1:0-3284 GCA_035264545.1 Acidimicrobiia bacterium | reverse complement strand
GGCGAACGGAGCGCACCTGCGCGAGCTCTCGGCGCGCCTTCTTGGAGAAGCGCACCCTCACGCGTTTCGAGCCCGGCGCCGTCAGCCGTGCCGAGCCGCGTCCGACGACAACGCTTCGCGCGATCCCGAGTCGCCGGGCAAGCCGCGCCGCGAGCAGCAGCCGGAGCCGCGCGGTGCAGGGCTCACCGCATAGGACGCGAGCCGGGATGCCGCGGCGGAGGGCGCGTGAGAGACGGAGGCGGGCGGGCGCGCGGAGCGCGGCCGCTTCGACCGTCAGATCCGGAAGGGGCGGCTCCGCCACCGTGCCGACGGTGAACGTGCTTGCCGCGCTCACGCCGACGTTGGCGGCCACATCCGACTGCTCGGCCCGTGCCGTGTAGGTCCCGTCTCCGAGCGCCGGCGCCGTCATGGACCACGACCCGCCGGAGCGCATCGCGACGAGCGTGTGGAGGGGCGACCCCGACGCGACCGACCCCGGCCAGATCTTCACCGTGACCATCGAGGAATCGCCCGCGACGGCCCCGGCAGCCCCCGCGAGCGCCGGCGTCGTGTTGCTCGTGGACGAGCCGTCGGCCGGATCGACCAGCGTCACCGCCGGCGCCGAGGTGTCGACCGTGAACGTGTTCGCGGAGCTGAAGCCGGTGTTGGCGGAGGTGTCAGACTGCTCGGCGCGCGCCGTGTAGATCCCATCCGAGAGGGTTGGCGCCGTTGTCGACCACGTGCCGCCCGAGCGGGTCACCGCGAGCGTGTGCAGCGGCGAGCCGGAGGTGCCGGTCCCGCTCCAGATCTTCACCGTCACCGTGGCCGAGTCGCCCGCGGCGTTGCCCGCGCTGCCGGCGAGCGCGGGCGTCGTGGCGTTCGTGGCGGAGCCGTCGGCGGGGGAGGTCAGCGTCACCGCCGGCGGGGTGATGTCGCCGCTCGAGCACTGCGCGGTCTGCTTGACGGTGCCCCAGTTGTTGATCGTCCCGGTGTCGCCGGCGAACAGATCGCGCACACGCAGCGTCCAGGTGCCCTGCTGCTGCTTGCCGTCGAAGCGCGAGAGCTGGTCGTTCTGGGGCTTGAAGCTGCCGGTGTACGGCGGAGTCCCGGCCGAGATGTTGGTCGAGGCCTCGTCGTCGAAGACGGTGTTCGTGAAGTTGTTGCCGCTGTTGTCCGGTCCGCCCGGATGCTCGGCGAGCACCACGCGCGTCCCGTCGGGCGAAGTGATGTCGATAACCAGGTCGCCAACCCACGTGTGCGAGAGGTTGTTGATCCGGACGTCGACGTCCTTGAGGATCCCCGCGGTGCCGACCGACAGCGTCGTGCTGGCGCCGCCCGAGTCGTTGTCGGGGATGGCGACGCCGGGCGAGCTCGTGCGCGTCGTGGCCGCTCCGGCGCTGCCCGTCGGCAGTGTCAGCGGCACCGTGTAGCCGCCCTGATCGCTCGTCAAGGCGAGGCTCATCTGGAGGTCGGTGCCGCAGGTCGCTCCGCTGCCCAGCGACGCGCCGTAGGCGCTCGAGCTGGTGCCGGTCGCAGCCGCTGCGATGTCGGGGAACGCCGAGCTCGGCTGCGTGATCGAGAAGTCGGGCATCGACTCGGACAGGGTCGAGTTGATCGACGTGGCGCCCACGGTGCCCGCGTTCCGGAGCGTCTCGCTGAATGTGAACGCCTCGCCCGGCTCGACGTTCCCGTCCCCGTCCCCGCCCGCCGAATCATCCGGGGCCGAGGTCGACTCGTGGCTCAGGACCGGCGCGCTCGACTCCGTGGCGTTCGAGACCGCCAGAGCGAAGTCCTGGTCGGTCGCATCGCCGACATTCGGAACGCCGTTGCCGCCCACGCTCGTGCCGGCGACCTTGACGGAGAGCCGCCCCGTGGTGCCGGCCGGGAGGAACACGCTCTCGACGTTGTCGCGCGGATCCGCGTTGTCACCGGTTCGCGATAGGCCGCCGGCGAAGACGTTGCCCTTGTATGTCCTCCCGCCGGCGTCGACCACGAGGTCGAGGTCGTTCACGAACGCGTTGCCGGTCGTGGGGCCCGGCGCGTCGGTGAACGCGAGGGTGACCTTGACCGGCTTCGCCGCGTCCGCGACCTGGTAGGCGCGCGTCACGCTCTCCCCGCTCGCCCCGAGAAGGTCCGCGGGCGCCTGGTCGTGGTAGGTGCGCACCGTCGAGTCGAGCACGCGGCCCATGTGCACCCGGCCCCAGCCCTGGTCCGTGTTGGGCACGTTCGCGATCGTGCCGCCCTTGCCGTCCTCGCCGCCGACCAGGTCCGACGCGGTGTTGACGAGGATCGCCTTCGTCAGCGCCGGCGATGGAGCGGCGCTGCCGCCGCCGTGCTCGCGCAGATACCAGTCGCGCACCAGTGCCGTGGCGCCCGACACCTCGGGCGTCGCCTGCGAGGTGCCGGAGACCAGCGAGTAGAGGGTGTTGCCCGCGGGGAATTGGGGGTTGCAGGTGCCGTCGCCGTCGGTCAGGTAGTCGGCGTGCTGGGGAGAGGCCCCCGTCACGTGGGTCCCAGGCGCCACCACGTCGGGCTTCAGGCGGCCGTCGTCGGTCGGGCCGCGGCTCGAGAAGTCGATGATGTCGTGCGCGTCGTCGGCGCCCGAGTCGGGGACCGCGCAGCCGTCGCTGCCGCCGATCGGACGGACGTTCTCCGACGCGCCCACGCTGATCACGTTCTTCGCGGTCCCGGGTGGCGTCACGCTCGCGTACCCCGAGTCCCCCTCGTTGCCGGCGGCAAAGACCTCCACCATCTGCTGATTGCCGGAGGTGCCCGCTTGCGCGTCGCGCACCAGCGAGTCGTACAGCTGCGCGTCGGAGTCGTAGGCACCGAAGGCGCCCAGGCCCCCGGTTCCCCAGGAATTGCTGGAGATGCGGGCGCCGGAGGCGTAGGCGCTCGAGGTGAGGCCCGCAAGCCCACCGTTCACCTGGAACTGGTTGCTGCAGCGGAAGATCTTCGAGGCGCCCACCTTCGCGCGCGGAGCGATGCCCAGCCCGTAGTTGAACCCGCTCGTGTCCTCGACGGCGTCGCTGCCGGAGGAGTCCGTGCCGTCGTTGTAGCCGGCGGCGATCGAGGCGACGTTGGTCCCGTGGCCGCCGCAGTCGCGCGCGTTCGTGTCGCTCGTGAAGTTGTGCTGGTACGCGATCCGCGTCGGGTTGGCGGCATTTCCAGACTCGAAGAAATCCGGATGGGCGCCCGGCGCCTGCCCGTTGTCGAGGCCCTCGTCGGTGACGTCGATCACGAAGTCGAATGTCGTGGCGGGAAAGCCCTCGCCCGACAGGAATGACAGGTATCCAGTGCCGGTG
>DATFPZ010000270.1:0-4573 GCA_035264545.1 Acidimicrobiia bacterium | reverse complement strand
GGACTCGTGCTTCGCTGCGTTCGGCGACGACGAGGAGTCGCCGCGAGGTGTGTTTGAAGGGTTCGAGCGAGGGTCCGCCGTACCAGGCCGTCGGACGCAGTCCGGCTCTGCGCAGCATGCGGTCGATCTCGGTGGCGGTATAGATGCGCAAGCGGTGTTGGCGTTCGTTGGGCTTCCCGTCTGGTCCCGGCCAACGGTGCGTGACCACGTTGACTCCGCGCACGGCGTCGAACTGTCGGTCGACGACGACATCGGTTCCGTCACGGAGGGTCAGCCAGTCCTTGGGCTGGTACACGCTCATGAGCCAATGGCGATGGATGATGTCCAGAACGAGCCGCCCGCCGTCGCGTAATGAACGCGCGATGCGCTCGAGCACGTTCTGGTTCTCGGCGTCGTCGTGGTAGCCCCACGCCGTGAAGAAGCTCACGACCCCATCGAACTCACGGTCATACACGATCTCGCGCATATCGGATTCGACGAGGTCGATCGCGACGCCGAGCTCGTCGGCCGCCCTCCGTGCATCCCGGAGGAACTTCAGGGACGTGTCGATGCCGACAACGTCGTAGCCCCGCTGAGCAAGGCGCACCGCGTGGCGGCCCTGACCACACGCCAGGTCCAGGATCCGCGCCGGCGGCGATGGCAGCAGCTCGACGACCGCCTCGACCTCTTCGTCAGTCTGTGCCGCCTCGGGAAACGGAAACAGCTGCAGATACAGCTCGTCGAAGTAGCCGACCGTCCAGTCGCCGTGCTCGTCAGCCATGGCCACAGCTTGGCGTGCGTGGTCGCGCGCCAGCCGCGCTTTTCCCGATGCTGCGACTAGTCGTGCGCCGCGAATTGCAGCATCGACTCGACGGTCGCGTCCGGGTCCTGCATCGGGCCGAAGTGGCCGACGTCGGGCATGATCTCGAGCCGGCCGGCCGGAAGCCGCTCGACGATCATCTCGCCGAGCGCGGGCGGGATGGCGTCGGTGTGCTCGCCGCACACGACGACCGTCGAGCAGCGCACGTCTCGAAGCCGCGGGTACACGCCGTTGGCGGCACCCATCGCGTAGGTCGCCGCCTCGTCCTCCGGCCGGCATTTCAGCTCGACGTGACCGTCAGGGCGATCGCGCAGGCCGTAATCCACGTACGCGCGCAGCGCGTCGTGATCGAGCACGTCGAGCGGCGGCTTCGATCCGTACGATGCGAATGCTTCGTCGCGCGAGGACCACACCGCCCGGCGTCGTCGAGCGCCCGCTGCGAGCGGGAAGTCGTCCTGGGGTGGGAGCGGGTCGTCGGTCGGGAACACGATCGGCTCGTAGCACCACAGCCTGGCGAACGTGCCGGGCTCGCGCGCCTCGCCGACGAGGAGCGACGCGGAGCCCTTCGAATGGCCGCACGCCAACAGGTTGGATTCGCCCGCCAGTCCGATCTCCCGCACGACGGACATCACGTCGTCGACGAACTCGGACCACTGATACCCATCGGGCGAGCGGTCACTGTCGCCGTGGCCGCGGAAGTCGAAGGACCAGACACGTCGACCTCGCGCGACGAGTCGCGCCGCCACCGGCGCCCACGTCAACCCGTGGAAGCCGGTCGGATGCGCGAGCAGGACGGGGTCGCCGTCGCCACCCCAGTCGTGCACGGCGAGGTTCACATCCCCGGCGTCGAACCGGCGGGAACGCGGCGTTGGTGACGTCGTCATAGCGAAGCCGAGGGTGGTGGCACGGCGGCGGAGCTTACGATGCTCCGGTGGTGTCGGATGACGAACGCGTCGCGAGGTGGGCCGAACGTGGCGAGCATCACTCGGTGCTCGGGCACCGCGTGTTCGTCATTGATCGCGCACCGACCTACGGCGGCGACGATGGTCCGCCCGTCCTCGTGCTGCACGGCTTTCCGACCTCGTCGCACGACTGGCAAGGCGTCCTCGACCGCTTCGCGCGCCGCCGCCGCGTGGTGCTGCCCGACCTCCTCGGCTTCGGCTTGTCGGACAAGCCCGACCAGCGCTATTCGCTCTTCGAGCAGGCGGATCTGGTCGAGGCGGTCGCCGGCGACCTGGGTCTCGACGAGGTCGCTCTGCTCACCCACGACATGGGCGACTCGGTCGGCGGGGAAATACTCGCCCGCAGTCTCGACGGGACCCTCTCGTTCGAGGTGACACGCCGCGTCCTGACGAACGGCTCCGTGTACATCGACATGGCCCACCTCACCGACGGGCAGCAGCTCCTGCTGTCGTTGCCCGACGAGCAGCTGGCCGATGGGCTCGGACGCGACGCGCTCGTCGACGCGCTCCGAGGCACGTTCGCTCCCGGCGCCGTCGTGCCCGACGCCGACGTCCAGGTAGGCGCCGAGCTCATCCTCAGGGACGGTGGCGACCGGCTGCTGCCGCGCACGATCCGCTACGTCGAGGAGCGCCGGGAGCACGAAGGCCGTTGGACCGGCGCGATCGAGCAGCATCCGTCGCCGCTGACGATCGTCTGGGGTGACGCCGACCCCATTGCGGTCTGGCCGATGGCCGAGCGCGTGCACCGCGCGCGACCGGACGCAACGCTGGTGCGGTTGCGCGACGTCGGGCATTACCCGATGGTCGAAGCTCCGGAGGAGTTCGCCGCCGCGCTCGACCACGCGCTGGTGTAGCCGGTCCGTTGGTCTACGGGAGCTCGCGTTCGACCCAGGCGTCGAGGGCGGGGCCGCTCTCGAAGCTGGAGATCAGCGCGTAGCGGGGGGCGTCACCGGTGTGGCACACGACGTGCCAGAGGCGCTGCGTGTCGAGCAGGAACTGCGACCCGCGGTGGAGCGGGATGTGCGCCTCGGTGTCGGGGTCGGGGAGGCCGTCCTCGTTCTGCTGCATGAGGATCATGAAGCTGTCCGGGAAGTCGGTGAGCTCGAGCCACGACCGAACCACCCAGCCCTGGTCGGCCGGGTTGAAGCGGTTGTTGTCGTCCCGGTGCATGTGACGGAGGGCAGATTCATATCCCTGCGGCTCGAGCTTGATCACCCGCACCCGCCCGAAATTCGCGCCGACCGCTTCGACGTAGCGCTTGATCTCGGGGCAGCGCTCGGCGTTGACCGTGAACTTGCCGTCCTTGTCGGGCCGCTCGTCACCCGGCTTCCAGAAGCCGCGGCAGTCGAGCTCGCCGTCGGAGGTGGCGATCGGCGCGAAGTTGGTGTCACCGCCGCTCTTCCAGTCCATGTACTCGAGCGCGAGGTACTCGGACTCGGGGATCGGAGGGGTGAGATCGCGCAGCCGGACGTACCCGTCCGCGTCGAGCGTGTCGAGCCGCGGGTGGGGGGTGTCGAGCGGGATGTCGGACGACCAGTGGGGGGTCTTCAGCCAATGCGCCACAGCCGCCAATCCTAGAAGCTCGGCTACCGTGCGCAGCGTGTCCGGCGCGCCGGACGAAGGGAGCACCGCATGAGCGCAGAGGTTCTCCGAAAGGCGCTCGCGTCGACCGCCGGCGTGCTCGCGAACGTCTCCCCGGACCAGATGGACCAGACCACGCCCTGTGCCTCGTGGACGGTGCGCGACCTCGTCAACCACATCGTCGGAGGCACGACGTACTTCGCCGTCACGGCCGAGACCGGCACCGCGCCGCCCATGAGCGACGCGGATCACGCTGCCGGCGACTTCAAGACCGAGTTCCGGGAGGGGGCGGAGCGCGCCGTCAATGCGTTCAGCGCGGACGGCGCGATGGAGAAGCCGATGAAGCTGCCCTTCGGTGAGCTGCCAGGCTCAGTCTTCGTCCTGATCGCGTCGACTGACACGTTCACGCATGGCTGGGACCTCGCCACGGCGACCGGCCAGCCCACGGACCTGGATCCCGACCTCGCCGCGCGGCTGTACGACGCGGTGCAGTTCATACCCGACGACTTCCGCGGCCCGGACGGTCAGGCTCCTTTCGGCCCCAGGGTGGACGTGCCGGACCCGGCATCACGCGCCGACCGGCTCGCCGGCTTCATGGGGCGGAGGGTTTGAGCGGGCTCGCGCTCACGCGGCGCGTCGATCCGCCCGCGATCCCGGCAGTCGCGCGTCGATGGCGTCGGTGATCTCGTCGAGCAGCGCGAACGGAGGTCGGCGCGTCACTCCTGTCGTGTGTCACGCGATCGCGACAGGGAGCTGCTCGAGACCGCGGAGTGTGAACGTGGTCCTGCGCACGGGCTCGCCGGCCAGCTCGATGTGCGCGAACCGGCGCACGAGGGTCCCGATTGCCACCGCACCCTCGAGACGCGCGAGCGCTGCGCCGAGGCAGAAGTGGTGCCCGCCCCCGAAGGCGACGTTGCGGTTCGCGTTCTCGCGACCGAGATCGAGCCGATCGGGCTCGTCGAACTCCTCGGGATCGCGGTTCGCCGCTCCCAGCAGCGGGACGAGGTTCTGACCCTTCGGGATCGTGACGTCGCCGACCCGGTACTCGTCGAGCGTGATGCGCTGCGTCAGCTGCACCGGGCTGTCGAAGCGCAGCAGCTCCTCGACGGCGTGCCGGTCCAGGGACGGGTCGTCGCGCAGTCGCTCGAGCTGGTCGTGATGCTGCAGCAACGCAAGCATTCCGTTGCCGATCAGGTTCACGGTCGTCTCGTGCCCCGCGATGAGCAGGAAG
>DATFPZ010000269.1:0-2002 GCA_035264545.1 Acidimicrobiia bacterium | reverse complement strand
CGATGCCCTTCCGGGCCGACATCGCCTGACGCAGGAAGTTCAGCACGCTCACCCCGGGGATCTCCTCGGGGTGCTGGAACCCGAGGAACAGCCCCCGGGCGGCGCGCTCGTTGGTCGACAGGGCGGTGACGTCCTCACCCTCGAACAGGATCCGACCCGCCGTCACCTCGTACCCGGGGTTGCCGAGGAGCGTCGCCGCCAGGGTCGACTTGCCCGATCCGTTCGGGCCCATGAGCGCATGGAGCCCGCCGGCGGGCACGGCGAGTGACACTCCCTGCAGAATCTCCTTGCCCTCGACCGCGACGTGGAGATCGTCGATCTCGAGCACGGGACGGGGGTTCGAATCCGAGGCCATCAGCCCGATTGTAATAACACTACGGACGTAGTGAAAATTTTCACCGGTGGTGCAGCCGGAGGACTCTCGCCCGCCCTCCCGCCCCGATGCGCCGTCGCCTACCAGCGGATCAGTGCACTCCCCCAGGTCATCCCGGCGCCGACGCTCGACAGGAGGACGAGGTCACCGTGTTGCAGTCGGCCGTCCTCTGCCGCCTCGGCGAGGGCGATGGCGATCGACGCCGCGCCGGTGTTCCCGAAGCGGTCGATGTTGAGGACGACGCGCTCGGGTTCGATGTGGAGCTTCTCGCCCACCGTCTCGATGATGCGGAGATTGGCCTGGTGCGGCACGAACCACTTGACCTTGGACAGGTCCACCGAAGCCCGTGCCAGCGTGACGTCGATCGACTCGACGAGGGCGCCGACGGCGAAGTCGAAGACCGGCTTGCCCATCATGTGGATCCGGTTGTCGGGGCCGATGACCGTCTCCGGCGTCGTCGGCAGCCGGCTCCCGCCGGCACGGAGGCCGACGATGTCGGTGAGGGAGCCCTCGCACCCGAGATCGGACGAGAGGATTCCGGCGCCGTCCTCGGCAACCCGGTCCAGCACGAGCGCGCCGGCGCCGTCCCCGAAGATGACCGCAGTGCTCCGATCCTGCGGATCGATGAACCGCGAGTAGGTCTCGACACCGATCAGCAGGGCACGTGAAACCGGGCTTGCGTTGAGGAGCGCGCCCGTGACGACCAGGCCGTAGACGAACCCCGAACAGGCCGTGTTCAGATCGAACGAGCCGCACGAGATGCCGAGCTCGCCGCCGACGAACGCGGCGGTGTGCGGGATCGGTTGCTCGGGTGTGCACGTGGCCAGGACGATCATGTCGATGTCGGAAGGTTCGACTCCGGCGTTCGTCATCGCCGCCCGGCCGGCGTTGGTCGCAAGCGTTGCCGACGTCTGATCGGGCGAGGCCGTCCGGCGGGCACCGATACCTGTCTTCTTCTCGATCCAGCCCTCTTCGACGTCGAAGCGTCGTTCGAGCTCCGCGTTCGGCAGAACTGCCGACGGGACGTCGGACCCCCAGCCGGCGAAGTGGACGGGTGTCTCGCAGGTCGACATGTCGTCCACCTCCCTATGTGCGAACGGGTACTGGGACCGCACGGGCGAGGCATTGCTTCACCTGTGCGACGCCGTAGGCGGCTTCTTCGGGGGACCCCGCGACCGGTTGAAGATGGAACGTGCGGACGCCGGCCTCGACGTACGGCGCGAGCGCGGCGGCGATGTCCTCGGGCGTTCCCGCCGGGCTGTAGCGCTTGAGCGCGTCGAAGGGTAGGCCGTAGAAGCGCTCCATCGCGGGAGCGAGCCGAGCGCGTCCGTCCTCGACGGTGGGCCCGAGCCCGCACCACAGTTCGAGCGAGTGCCGCCACGTGACTGCTTCGCGGCCGGTGCGCTCGGCGTGCTCGGCGATGCGCGCGATGGACTCGGCGCAGCGACGCGGGGACGTGAAGACGGCTGTCCAGCCGTCACCGAGCGCCGCGGCGCGGCGCAGCGCGGCCTCGCTCTTTCCGCCGACGATCAGGGGCACCCACGGATCCGGGGCCGGCAAGACCTGCACGTCTTGCAGACGGAAGAAGTCACCGTCGAGCGTGACCGACTCGCCGGCAAGAAGGCGGCG
>DATFPZ010000268.1:0-3840 GCA_035264545.1 Acidimicrobiia bacterium | reverse complement strand
GCGCGTCGCAGCATTCCGAGTGACGGATCGACTCCGATCACGATGCCCCGCGCTTCGAGACGCTCACGCACGAGCTGGGCAGCGAGGCCGGTTCCCGTTCCGATGTCGACGACTCGCGCGCCGTTGAATGGGGCGACGGCGGCGACGAGATCCTCGGCGACCGGCAGGAACCGAGGCACCGCCGCCGCGTCGTACGCGTCAACGACTGTGTCGTACGACCTCCACCCGTTCCGCTGTCGATCGGACGAGGGCACGACCGTCCCGCCTCGGCTTAGGCCGAGGCCCCGCTCCGGGAGCGCTCGGACTCGGGCCCGAGCGGCCGGGTCACGTACCGGCGGCCCTTCCATTCGATCTCGCGTCCGGTGTGGGCGAGCACCATCGACCGGGCGAGCGTGCCGGCCCACACTGCGATTGCGATCGGGTGCAGCGGGACGGACCACATCGGATCGCGCCCGACCCGTGAGGTCACCGCCCGCACGGAGAGGATCAGGCCGACCTGCGCCGCCGGGAACGCGAGCGCGCCACCAGTCGTGAGGCCGGCGCCCAGCCGCAGGAACGGGACGAGCAGGACCGGCACGACCACGAACAGCGTGGCCAGCCCGATGCCGGGCCGGTAGCCGATCCCGCCGTACACGTTCTTCGAGAAGCCGTTCCAGATCTCCCCGAAGCCCGTGTACCACCGGGTGTGGACGAGGTCGCTGCCGTTGCGGAGCGCGATGCGGTGCCCGGAGGCCTTCACAGACCGGGCGAGCTGCACGTCGTCGACGATGTGGGCCGGCTCGGCGGCATGCCCCCCGGCAGCGGAGTACGCCGCCTGCGTGACCATGACGAACGGTCCGAGGGCGATCGCCTCCTTGCGGAAGGCGGGTTTCTCGATCAGTGCCGCGGGCAACAGGGCGAGCAACCCGTAGTTCACGATGGGCATCAGCACGGCCTCCGACGCGGTGCCGGTGTCCGTGCGCAGGAGCACCGACACGAGCCCGAGGTCGGACTCGCGAAGCTCACCGACGGCGCGCGACAGGGCGTCGGGGCTCAGCATCGCGGTGGCGTCGATGAAGCACAGCACGTCGCCGCGAGCCTGCGCGGCGAGCTGATGACACGCCCAGTTCTTGCCTGTCCAGCCATCCGGCAGGGGCGCGCCGGTAACGAGGCGGAGACGCGGGTCGCGGCGGGCGAGCACGGTGGCAGCGGTGCCGTCGGTCGAGTCGTCGTCGAGGACGATGATCTCGAGGTGCGGATAGTCCTGTGCCAGCAGCGCGTCCACACACGCCGCGATCGATGCTTCCTCGTTCCGGGCCGGGACGAGCACGCTGATCATCGCGGCGTCGGTCGCCCACCGGCGCGCCGGTGGTCTGCGCACGACGCGGAGGTTCCAGACGACCAACCCGACCTGCGCCAGCAGCAGGACGGTGAGGACCTGTCCGAGCAGGAACGCCCGACTCACGTGGTGCCGCCGGCTGCGCGATCCCAGCCGGTGGTCGCCTCGATCTCTCGCATGCGCGGCTCGTCGAGCGCGCGTTTCACCCCGGTGAGGGCGAACAAGCTCACGACGATGCCGAGGGTGATGGCGCCTTCACCGAGCAGCATCGCCGCCGCCAACGTCCCGACGATCGCCACGACGAGCGTCGGGAGGAAGCGGCGCGTCACCGCGAACACGGCGCCGGCGCTCGCGCCGCCGAGGACCGCCGCGGGAAGAAAGAGCGCGATGCCGAACCCGCTGGCGGTGGCGACGCCCTTCCCACCGACGAAGCCCAGCCACATCGGGAACCCGTGTCCGGCGATGACCGCGACCCCGCCCAGCATGAGCTGCCAGGTGGGCCGGTCGCGCAACGCCACCGCCACCGCGCCGCCCTTCGCCGCGTCGAGCAGGCAGACCGCCACGCCCCAGCCGTGGCCGACGACGTGGTACGCGTTGCGGGCGCCGACGTTGCCTTCGCCGGCGACCCGGATGTCGACGCCCGAGACGAGCCGTCCGACGATGTACGCCGAGGGGATCGAGCCGACGAGATAGGCGATGACGGCGATCACCAGCGCCGTGCCAACCGTGCTGCCCATGTGTATCCCTCCAGGCGCCGGACCCCTCGCCCGGGCCCCCGAAACTTACCTCTCCAAGGCCGGGGCGCCCTCGGGACACGGTTCGTCGGGCAGATCCGACCCGGTGTCAGGGGGCGCTCCCCGGCGCCGTGGCGGCTGCTCGACGAGCTACTCCTCGACGAGCTTCTCCAGCTTCTGCGACGACTCGACGAACTCGTCGACGAGGTCGAACATCACGTCGCGCACCGGACGCACCTTGTTCATGCGGCCGACGATCTGGCCGACCGGCATCGTCGTCAGCTCCTTCACGTTGTACTTGTTGATCCGGCGCATCGCGTCGTTGATCAGCATGAACTGGAGCGGCATCGGCAGCGTCCCGGGCGAGTCCTCGCGCTCCCACGCCTCGGTCCACTCCGTGCGCAGCATGCGCGCCGGCTTGCCCGTCCAGCTGCGCGAGCGCACCGTGTCGCGGGCGCCCGCCTCGAGCAGCTTCTCCATCGCCATCGGGCCCGTGTCGCTCTCGGCCGTCGTGAGCCAGATCGAGCCGGTCCACACGCCCTCGCAGCCGAGTGCGAGCGCGGCGGCGATTTGACGCCCAGTGCCGATCCCGCCTGCCGCGAGCACGGGCGTCGGCGCGACCGCGTCGACAACGTCCGGCCACAGGATCAGCGACGCAACGTCGCCCGTGTGGCCGCCGGCCTCGGTGCCCTGCGCGACGATCACGTCGACGCCCTGGTTCACGTGGCGCTCAGCCTGCTGCACGCTGCCGCTGAGCGCGGCCACCTTCACGTCGTGCTCGTGCGCGAGGTCGACGACGTCCTTCGGCGGGGGGCCCAGCGCGTTCGCCAGCAGCTTGATCGGGTGCTCGAGCGCGATCTGCACCTGCTCGCGCCCCTTCTCGTGCACCCAACCGAGCAGCCCCTCGGACTGCTCCTCGTCGGGCAGCGGCGGAACGTCGTGCTCGTCCAGCAGCTTGTTGATCCAGTCCCGGTGCTGCTGCGGGATCATCTCCTTGAGCTGCTCGCCCATCCGCTCCGGGTCGAGCTCGCCGGCGCCCGCGTACTTCGCCGGCATCACGACGTCGACGCCGTAGGGCTTGCCGTCGACGTGCTCGTCGATCCAGTTCAGCTCGATCTCGAGCTGCTCGGGCGAGAACGCCAGCGCGCCGAGCACGCCGAGGCCGCCGGCCTTACTGACCGCGGCCACGACGTCGCGACAGTGGCTGAACGCGAAGATCGGCAGATCGATGCCGAACATGTCGCACACACGGGTCTTCATGCCTGAACCTCCGCCATCGTGGCCACCTTCTGGGCCCACGGGTAATCGGGCTTGCCGCTGGGGGAACGCTGCACGATCTCGACGAGATGCAGCTCCCGCGGGAGCTTGTACCCCGCGAGGAGGGTCCGGCAGTGCTCCTGCAGATCGTCGAGCGTCGGCGTCTCGCCCCCGCGCGCCTGCACGACCGCCGCAACACGCTGACCCCACCGCTCGTCCGGGATGCCGACGACGACCGCGTCGTACACGGCCGGATGCGACTTGAGCGCCGCCTCGACCTCCTCGGGGAAGATCTTCTCGCCGCCCGAGTTGATCGACACCGAGCCGCGGCCGAGCAACGTGATCGTCCCGTCGGCCTCGATAGTGGCGAAGTCGCCCGGGATCACGTAGCGGGTGCCGTCGGGCGCAATGACAAACGTGCCGGCCGTCTTCTCGGGGTCCTTGTAGTACTCGATCGGGATGTTGCCCTTGCGGGCGAGCTTGCCGACGACGCCGGACCCCGGCTCCACCTCGCGGAGGTCGTCGTCGAGC
>DATFPZ010000267.1:0-12617 GCA_035264545.1 Acidimicrobiia bacterium | reverse complement strand
ATCTTCACGTTCCTCAACGACATGGTGCAGCAAGGCCTGGCCCGGACCAACCCGACCGACGGCCCGAGCGCCGTCGACAATCTGCTCGGCATCGGGAACGGCAACTTCGGCATGACCATCGACACGTCCGCTGCGCTCGGCACGATCCAGCAGGTGCTTTCGAGTGGGCAGTATCCGAACGTCGAGCTCGGTGTCGCGCCGATGCCGGGCCCGACAGGCAAGGGTGGCGTGCTCGTCGGTGGCGCAGCCAACTACATCGTGAAGAAGTCGTCGCCCGAGAAGCAGGCGGCGGCGTGGCAGTTCGCGAAGTTTCTCAACGACCCGGAGACGCAGGCCGAGTGGACCGTGGGGACCGGGTACGTCCCGATCCGCCAGGCAGCGGCCGACCAGCCGACCGTCCAGCAGTACTGGGCGCAGAATCCTGCATTCAAGGTTTCGTACGACCAGCTCGTCGGCGGCGTCGCCAACACCGCCACCGCGGGCCCTGTCATCGGCGACTACCAGGGCGTGCGTGACGTCGTCCTGGACTCCGAGCAGCAGATGTTCGGCGGCATGTCACCGGGCGCAGCGTTGAAACTGGCGAAGCAGGACGCCAACGCCAAGATCGAGGAGTACAACTCGCGCGTCGGGGGTTAGCCGGTCGCCCTCGCAAAGCTCGGGCTCCTGCTCCGGCGGTCGGCGAAGCCGCCGCCTCCGCGGGCTAGCGCCGCACGATGACGACCGATGCGTTGGCGCCGCGGCCGACCGTGTGCCCGAGCGCGACGCGTGCTCCTTCCACCTGCCGCGGCCCCGCCTTGCCGCGCAGTTGGGTCACGAGCTCGACGACCTGACCGAGCGCCGACGCGCCCAACGGCTCGCCCTTCGACAGGAGCCCTCCGCTGGGGTTCGCCGGGATACGACCGCCGAGGCGGGTCACACCCTCGGTGATCCACTTCCCTGCGTCGCCCTTGGGACAGAGGCCGAGCTCCTCGTACGACAGCAACTCGCGCGCGGCATCGGTGTCCTGGCACTCGACGACGTCGACGTCGTCGGGTCCCAGCCCGGACTCGTCGTAAGCGGCGTGGGCGGCCAGGGTCGTCGGCGGTTCGACATCGTCGTCGGCGAGCCCGCTCAGCGGCGTCCCCTCGGAGAGCACCGAGCCCGGCAGGTGGGAGCGCAGCGAGGCGGCCTCGAGCGTGACACCCGACCCGGCGCCACCGGCGGGAGCCGCCCGCAGCACGACGGCGGCCGCACCCTCGTTCGGTGAGCACAACATCCAGAGGTGTAGCGGTTCGCACACGACGCGCGAGGCGAGCACCTGCTCCGCCGTCACCTCGCTGCGGAACATCGCATTCGGATTGTCGACACCGTGGGCCCGGTTCTTCACGACGACCTCTGCCAGCTGGTCCTTCGTGACGCCCGACTCGCGCATGAGACGCTGCGCGCGCAATGCGAAATAGGCGGGCGTCGCGGCAAGCCCGGCTTCTTCACGCCAGGGCTCGAAGAACGACGACCGGATGATCCCACGGGGCATCTTCTCGATCCCGAACACGAGTGCGCAGTCGTACTGACCGGCCCGGATGGCCCCTCCCGCGAGCATGAGCGCGGCGCCGCCGCTTGCACACCCGGCCTCGACGTCGACGATGGGGACGCCCGTGCGCCCGAGCGCGCCGAGCACTTTGTGGCCGGCGGCAACACCG
Source organism: Acidimicrobiia bacterium (assembly GCA_035264545.1). GTDB lineage: Bacteria > Actinomycetota > Acidimicrobiia > IMCC26256 > JACDBD01 > JALZAA01. The sequence continues at coordinate 10,938 of DATFPZ010000267.1, read as the reverse complement.
GCGTAGGCGGTGCCGCAGAACGCGGCCTGGAACTGTGGGTCACCGGCGTCGCGCAGCGCCTCCCGCACCGCGGTGACGCCGAGGTCGGTGACGGTCCGGTCCTCGAACCGGCCGAAGGGATGCATGCCGATCCCCGCGACCTCGACGACTCTCGTCACGGGCCGGCCGCCGGGGCGAACGTGTAGGTCACGACCTCGGTGCCGTCGTCGTCGATGTGCAGAGGCGCGAGCGCGAAGCGCACCGGCATGCCGAACGAGAGCTGTGCCGCGTCGGCCTGCTCGAGGCGGGTGATCACACGCACTCCCTCGGGCAGCTCGACGACGCCGAACCCGAACGGCACGTCGCCGCCGTACCCGGGCGGCGCGGCCGTGACTGCGGTCCAGCCCCACAACGTGCCGGTGTCGGACAGCTCGACGCGGGCGATGTCACCGCCACCGCAATAGGGACAGATCGAAGCGGCCGGGAAGTGATGCCGCCCACAAACTGCACACCGGCCGCCGATCAGATGGCTCTCGGTGAAGAGACCCTTGTGCACCGGCCGTGCCGGCATCAGATCACCCCGTCGGCGGCGAGCGCGTCGAGCTCACCGGTGGACAGTCCGAGCACGTCGCCGAGGACCTCGCGCGTGTGCGCCCCGAGCCGCGGCGCGCCACTCGGAGCAGCCGGCGGCTCCCCGGTGAAGCGCGGGAACGGCGCCTGCTGGCGCATCGTGCCTGCCACCGGATCGTCGACCTCGACCAAGTCGCCGCGCGCGCCGAAGTGCGGGTCGGCGAACATGTCGGCGGCGGTGTACGCGGTGGCGACCGGTACGTCGCAGTCGACGCACGCCCGTTCGATGTCGGCGGCGGTGCGGCCGCGCGTCCACTCGGTGACGATCCCGTTGATCTCGTCTCCGTGCGTGGCCCGGTCGGCCAGTTTCGTGAAGCGGGCGTCGTCGAGCAGGTCGGGCCGGTCCATGGCCTTGCACAGGCGGGTGAAGTTGGCGTCGCTCCCGGCCACGATGCACACGTACTTCCCGTCAGCGGTCGGGTAGTTGTCGAGGGGCGCCGAGTTGGCCAGGCGGTTGCCCTCGCGATCACGGACGACGCCCAGGCGGTCGTAAGCGCCGATCGTCCATTCGAGGATGCGTAGTGGAGCTCCATACAGGGCGGCGTCGATCACCGCGCCCTCACCCGAACGCCGGGCGTCGCGGGCGTACAGCGACGCCACCGCCGCGTGCGCCGAGAACACCCCCGTGAGGTAGTCCGAGATCGTCACGCCGACGCGCACGGGCGGGCGGTCCGGGTAGCCGGTGAGTTGGAGCAGGCCGCCGTACCCGATGCCCATGCGGTCGAGGCCGGGCCGGGGCGCGTAGGGGCCGTCCTGCCCGAAGGCGCTGATGCGCACGACGACGAGCTTCGGGTCGAGATCCGCGGGGCCGATGTGCCACTGCTCGAGCGTGCCGGGACGGAAGTTCTCGACGACGACGTCCGCGGTCGCGGCCAGACGTCGGAACAGCTCCTGGCCTTCGTCGCGCCGGAGGTCAAGCGTGATGCTCTTGCGTCCGCGTCCCTCGACCGCCCAGAACAGCGAGTAGCTCTCGCCGTCGCCGGCCTCCATGAACGGGCCGATCTCGCGCATGAAGTCGCCGCTGCCCGGCTGCTCGACCTTGACGACTTCCGCCCCCATCTCGCCGAGCAACCCGGCGCAGAACGGCGCCGCGATACGCGTGCCGAGGTCGAGCACGCGCAAACCCTCGAGCGGCCCGCTCATGACCACGTGCGTATCTGAGCGACACACGGTGTCGTTGAGATACGCATCACGACTTCTCGCCCCGCTGCTCGGCGCGGACGGCGTCCATGCCGCCCTGCTGGCGCGCCTCGGCTGCGTTCAGCGCGGTGGCCGTGTTGCTGACGAACTGGTGGATCATGAAGTGGTACCGCCACGACTCCCGCTGCCCTTGGAGATCGAGCATCCGGTTGATCGATTCCTTCACGGCCTGGGCAGTCACAGGCGGGACGAGCGCGACCTTGTCGGCCATGGCGCGCGTCGCCTCGGCGAGCTCCGCCCGGGGGACGACCTTGTTGACGAGCCCGAGTCGCTCGGCGTCGTGGGCGTCGATCGTCTCGGCGCAGAGCAGGAACTCCTTGGCCTTGCGCGGCCCGAGCTCCCACGGTTCGACCAGGAGCTCGACGCCGGCACCCGTCATGCGCAGGACGGGGTTGGAGAACCTGGCGTCGTCGGCGGCGACGATGAGATCGCACATGCACGCCAGCATGAGGCCAGCAGCCGCGCACGCGCCCTGCACGGCGGCGATCGTCGGCTTGCGGAAGTCACGGATCTTCACGCAGCGGTCGAAGTACATGACCTGCTCGTGGCGGAGCTTGCCCTCGGGCGTGTCGCGCAGCTTCGCCCACTGGTCGCCCTTCGTGAGAAGCTCCTTGAGGTCGTGACCGGCCGAGAAGTGCTTGCCCTCGCCGGCCAACACGACGACCCGGACGGCCTCGTCCTGGTCGGCGCGGTCGAAGGCGGCGTCGAGCTCGTCGATGAGCTGGGTGTTCTGCGCGTTGGCGAAGTCGGGACGGTCGAGCGTGATCGTGCACACCGGCCCGTCGACCTCGTAGCGGACCGTCTCGAACGCCTCCGTCTTTCCTGACGTCATCGTCATGAATGTAGTGCCCGGCGCGTTCCGGGCCGTGCCGTGATCAGGCCTTCGGCTCGCGGGGGAGCGCGAGCACTCGTTCGCCGATGATGTTGCGCTGGATCTCGTTGGTCCCGGCCCAGATCGACGACGCCTGGTAGTAGAGCCAGGATCGCTGCCAGCTCCCGTCGCCGGGGTTGTCCTGCGCGCCGCGCCACAACGGCGCCGCCGGGCCGAGCACGGCCATGACCGTGTCGTGCATGCGCTTGCTCATCTCGCTCCAGTAGAGCTTGAGCGCGCTTCCTTCGGGCCCCGGCTCCTGGCCCTTGGCGAGGCGGGACAAGGTGCGCCAGTTGTGCAGCTGGAACAGTCGCACCTCGACGGCAGCTTGCGCGAGTCGCCCGCGTAGCCGGTGGTCGTCGAAGGCGCCGGCATCGAGCGCGAGGCGGAGCAACTCCTCGACCAGCTGGATGTGGATCACCAGCTGCCGGGGGTTGATGCCCCGCTCGTGCGACAGCGTCGAGCTCGCGATCCGCCACCCTTCGTTCTCGGACCCGATGAGGTGTTCACGAGGGACGAACACGTCGGAGAAGAAGACCTCGTTGAACTCGGACTCGTCGGTGATCTGCCGCAACGGCCGCACCTCGACGCCCGAGGCTCGCATGTCGACCACGAGGTACGAGATGCCGCGTTGCTTCGGCGTCTCGGGGTCGGTGCGAGCGAGGCAGACGCCCCAGTCCGCGAACTGGGCGTAGCTCGTCCATACCTTCTGCCCGTTGAGCACCCAGCCGCCCTCCGCTGCCTCCGCGCGCGTGCTCACCGACGCCAAGTCGCTGCCGGCTCCCGGCTCGCTGAACAGCTGGCACCACAGCTGGCCCGCCGAGAGGATGTTCGGCAGCCAGCGCGCCTTCTGCTCGGGCGCGCCGTGGGCGAGCAGCGTCGGCCCGACGAGGTTCACACCGATCCGGCCGACCAGCTCGGGCGCGCGGGCACGGGCGAGCTCCTCGGTCACGATGAAATGCTCGACCGCGCCGGCGCCGCGACCGCCGTACTCCTCGGGCCACGCCACGCCCACCCACCGGCCTTCGGACAGCTTCGCCTGCCACTCGCGTCCGAACGCGACCTCCGCGGCCAAATCATCGAAGTGCGGCGGAAGACCCTTGCCGTACTCCCACGGGAGGTGCTCGCGCAGCCACGCGCGCACCTCGGCGCGCAACTGCGCTTCGGATTCCGTCGGCTCGAGGTGCATCCGCCTCTCTTCAGTCGCCGTCGCAGGCTCCGGCTCTGCGGCGACGGTCGGCAAAGCCGCCGACGCCGCGGCCGCAGGGTACCGGCCTGCGCATTAGCGTCTCCGCGTCGAGGGGGCGCGATGACCGTGGCGCAGGACTCAATCCGGATCGGGATCTTCCCGACGACGGGATCACTCGGGGACACCAATGATGCGGCGGCCTATCTGGCTCGTGTGCATGACGCCGGCATCGACCACGTGTGCTGCGGCGACCACGTGAGCTTCTTCGTCGGCGCCGGCCTCGACGGTCTTGTGCAGGCCACCGCACTGGCGATGCTGCATCCGAGGCTGCCCATCATGACCGGGGTGTACCTCCTGCCGCTGCGCCATCCCGTCCTCGTCGCCCGCCAGCTCTCCGACATCGACCAGCTCGCGCCCGGGCGCCTGATCTTCGGCGTGGGCATCGGCGGCGAGGACCGCCACGAGGTCGAGATCTGCGGCGTCGACCCCACCACGCGGGGCAGGCGCATGGAAGAGTGCCTCGCCGTGCTGCGCGGGCTGCTCACCGGCGCGCCGACGACCTTCCACGGCGAGTTCTTCGACCTCGACGACGCGCTCGTGCTGCCCGCGCCGGCGGCACCCGCACCAATCGTCGTCGGCGGCCGCTCTGACACGGCCGCGCGCCGCGCCGGACGGCTGGGCGACGGCTGGCTCGGCATCTGGAACTCGGCCCGCCGCTTCGCCGAGGTCGTCGACATGGTCGCCACCGAGGCCGCCCGCGCCGGTCGTGACGATCCTCCGACGCGGTACGCGATGCAGGTGTGGTGCGGCATCGCCGACACGAAGGAACGCGGCCGCGCCCACGTCGCGCCCGCCATGGAGGCCTTCTACCAGATCCCGTTCGAGCGGTTCGAGAAGTACTCGCCCTACGGGACGCCCGGAGACGTGGCCGAGTTCCTCGCTCCGTACGTCGACGCCGGCTGTACCACGTTCAATCTCATTCCGCAGGCGGACGATCGCGAGTCGGCGTTGGCGGGAGCGGCCGCGGTCAAGAAGCTGCTTGCACGCGCGTGAGCGACCCCATCGTCATCGGCCGCAGATTCTGTGGTCCCCCCGACAGCGCCAACGGTGGGTACGCGTGCGGTCTGGTGGCCGCGCACGTCGACGGTCCTGCCGAGGTGACGCTCCGCTTGCCGCCGCCGCTCGAGAGGCCCTTGCGCGTCGAGCACGCCGACGACAGGGGAGTCCGAGTGCTCGACGGCGACCGGGTCGTCGCCGAGGGTGTCCGACGCGACGACCACCTCGGAATCGACGTCCCGGAGCCCGTGAGCGTCGCCGACGCCGAGCGTGCGGCGACGGCGTCGCAGCTGCACGAGCATCCCGAAGAGCATCCGTTCCCGACGTGCTTCGTCTGCGGGCCGCAGCGCGCGCCCGACGACGGGCTCCACATCCTCGTTGGCCCGGTCGACGGACGCGGCGTGGCGGCCGCCACGTGGATACCGGGAGCCGATCTCGCGGGCGCCGACGGCGTGGTCCGACCCGAGTTCGTCTGGGCCGCGCTGGACTGCTCGGGTGGAGTCGCGTCCTGGTTGGCCGATCCGATCGCCGGCAACCCGTTCGTGCTCGGGCGGATGGCGGTGACGATCGACGAACCGGTTCGTGCCGGCGCGCCCCACGCGGTCATCGGGTGGCGCGCCACGCACGAAGGGCGGAAGGTCACCGCCGGGTCGGCGATCTTCACCGGCGACGGCAGGCGCGTCGCGACCGGCCTCGCCACCTGGATCCAGCTGTCTTAGCTCCGCTGATCGATCGGGACGTACTTGTGCTCGGTCGGGCCGATGTAGATCTGACGCGGGCGCCCGATCTTGGTCTTCTCGTCGAGCATCATCTCGTGCCAGTGCGCGATCCACCCGGGGAGCCGGCCGATCGCGAAGAGGACCGGGAACATGTCGGTCGGGAAGCCCATCGCCCGGTAGATCAGACCCGAGTAGAAGTCGACGTTCGGGTACAGCTTGCGTTCGATGAAGTACTCGTCGTTGAGAGCGACCTCTTCGAGTTGCCGAGCCACGTCGAGGAGCTCGTCGGGGCTGTGCAGCGCGGCGAGGACACGCTCCGCCGTCGCGCTCAGCACCCGCGCCCGCGGGTCGTAGTTCTTGTAGACGCGGTGGCCGAAGCCGGACAGCCGGAAGGGATCGTCCGGGTCCTTGGCCTGGCGCACGTATTTGGCGACGTCACCGCCGTCGGCGCGGATGCGCTCCAGCATCTCGATCACCGCCTGATTGGCGCCGCCGTGGAGCGGCCCCCAGAGCGCGTTGATGCCGGCGGCCACCGACGCCCAGAGGTTGGCCTCGCTCGAGCCGACGAGGCGGACCGTCGACGTGGAGCAGTTCTGCTCGTGGTCGGCGTGCAGAATCAGCAGCTGCTTCAACGCGTGCACGACCGTCGGGCTCACCTCGTACCGCTCCGACGGGACCGCGAACATCATCGTCAGGAAGTTCTCGATGAGGTCGAGCTCGTTGTTTGGATAGAGGAATGGCTGTCCGATCGACTTCTTGTACGCGTACGAGGCGATCGTCGGGAGCTTGGCGATGAGGCGCACGATCGACAGATGAACCTGCTCCTCGTCGTGGATGTCGTCGCTGTCCTGGTAGAAGGTCGACAGCGCGCTCACGACCGAGGACAGGATCGCCATCGGGTGCGCGTCCTTCGGGAAGCCGTCGTAGAAGCGCTTCACGTCCTCCTTGATCAGCGTGTGGCGGCGCACCTCGTACCGGAAGTCGTCGAGCTGCTGCTGGGTCGGCAACTCGCCCCAGATCAGGAGATAGCTCGTCTCGAGGAACGACGGATGGTCCCGCTCGACGAGCTGCTCGATGGGGATCCCGCGGTAGCGGAGGATGCCGGCGTCACCGTCGATGTACGTGATCGCCGACTCGCACGATCCGGTGTTCACGAAGCCGTAGTCGAGCGTGACGAAGCCGGTCTGGGATCGCAGCTTCGAGATGTCGACTGCGGGTTCGTTCTCGGTGCCACGGACGATCGGGAGCTCGATCTCGCTCTCGTCGTGGCGCAGGACAGCGGGGGGTTCGCTCATCTCCGACTCCTTCACCTCATCGTCTTCGTCAGCTCCGCGGTACCTCGTTCCACGGAAGGCCCTTGTCGGCTCGGGGCTCGCCGGGGAGGCCGAGCACCCGCTCACCCAGGACGTTGCGCAAGATCTCGGACGTGCCGCCTTCGATCGAGTACGCGCGCGAGCGCAGGAACATCTTGCGGGGGTCGCCGCCGCCGGTGAGGCTGGCTTCTTCGGGTCGCACCATCTCGTAGCTCGGATAGAGGAGCCCGTCGGCGCCGATCACGTCCATGCACAGCTCGTAGATACTGCGATTCGTCTCGGCGAACGCGAGCTTGGCGACCGAGCCCTCGGGGCCGGCCGCGCCCGCCTTGCGGTTCGCCGCCGCCCGTGCGTTCGTGAGGCGCAGCACCTCGGAGTCGATCCAGAGCCGGGCGAGGCGGTCGCGCCGGACGGGATCGTGGCTCTCGGGGTGCTGGCGCCAGACCTTGAGCGCGTCGCCGATCGGCCCCGAGTTCCGACCGGCGACCGCGCCGCCGATCGTCACGCGCTCGTTCATCAGTGTGGTGAGCGAGACGCGCCACCCGTCGCCGAGGCCGCCGATGCGGTCGGCGTCAGGGACCCGCACGCCCGTGAGGTACACCTCGTTGAACTCGGCCTCACCCGTGATCTGCCGCAACGGTCGGACGTCGACGCCGGGCGCGTGCATGTCGAGCGCGAAGTACGTGAGGCCGCGATGCTTCGGCGCGTCGGGATCCGTGCGGGCGACGAGCATCCCGCGATCAGCCCGGTGCGCGAGCGTGTTCCACACCTTCTGCCCGTCCACGACCCACTCGTCGCCGTCGCGCACCGCACGCGTCGACAGGCCGGCCAGGTCGGAGCCGGCGCCGGGCTCGCTGAAGAGCTGACACCACAGCTCCTCGCCGGTGAACAGCGGCCGCAGGAGGCGCGCCTTCAACTCGTCACTGGCGTGGGCGGCGATCGTCGGCGCGGCGAGGAAGATCCCGAATCCGTTGCGCTCGAGGGCGTCGCCGCGCACGCCTGCAGCACGGATGCGCTCTTCGACGCGCCGTTGGAGATCGGGCGCGAGCCCGAGGCCGCCGAACCCGACCGGAAACCAGACCCAGGCGAGCCCGAGGTCGTACTGCGCGCCGCGGAACGCGATCGGGTCGGCGGGATCGTTCTCCTCGAGGAGGCGGTCGACGAGCGCGTCGACGGGTCCGGTGCTCGTGTCCGAAATAGTGGCCGTCGTCGTCATCCCTTCGAGCGTACCGACCGGCAGGGATCCGTGGGACCGTCCGGTAGCCTCCGTCTCGCATGGATTTCGAGCTGTCGGACGACCAGCTCGCGCTGCGTGACGGCGCGCGCGAGCTGCTCGACGGCCTGGCGCCCACGACGCGCGTGCGGACCGTCGTCGACGCCGGCGGCGGGATCGACGACGGGCTCTGGAAGGCCATGGTCGAGCAGGGATGGACGGCGGTCGAGGTGCCGGAGGACCGCGGCGGGCTCGGGCTCGGTGCCGTCGAGGTCGCGGTGCTCGTGGAGGAGATCGGACGGCACGTCGCCCCGGCGCCGTTCCTCTCGACGTTGCTCGCGCTCGGTGCGCTGGCGCGCGCGGGGCGCGATGACTGGAGCGAGCGGCTCGCACGCGGCGACGCCGTCGGCTGCGTCGCCTGGAGTCGAGCGGGGCGCGGCGACGTCAGGGCCACGGGCGACCGGCTCACCGGACGAAGCGCTCCGGTGCCGTTCGCGCCGAGCTCCGACGTCGCCGTGGTCGTCGCCGAGACCGGCGACGGCCCCGCGCTGTACGCGGTCGAACTGAGGGACCGCGAGCGACCGCGGCGTGAACCCGCCATGGACCTGACACGCGAGCTCGGGTGGCTGCGCTTCGACGACAGGCCCGCCGAACGGTTGGGCGCCGCGGCGGACGTCGACGCACTGCTCGACCGGGGTGCGGCGTTCACGGCCGCGGAGATGCTGGGGGGCGCGTCGCGGACGATGGACATGGCGGTCGAGTACGCGAAGGACCGCGTGCAGTTCGGCCGTCCCATCGGCAGCTTCCAAGCGGTGAAGCACCGGTGCGCCGACATGCTCGTCGACGTCGAGGGCATGCGCTCGAGCGCGTACTGGGCGGCATGGTGCATCGGCGCTGGTCACGAGGATGCGTCGGTCGCCGCCTCGACGGCGAAGATCTGGTGCTCGGACGCGTCGAAGCGGGTGATGGCGTCGGCTCTCCAGGTGCACGGCGGTATCGGCTTCACGTGGGAGCACGATCTGCACCTCTTCCTCAAGCGAGCGCAGCTCGACCAGGTGAGCTTCGGGGACGCCGTATTCCACCGGCAACGGCTCGCCGACCTGCTCCGCCCGCGCGTCGAGGCGGGCCGGAGCGTCATCTGACAGGATCTCCGCCGGTGCACAGGGGGAAGCGAGCGGCGCTCGTGTCGATGACGGCTGCTGTCGTCGTGGTCGCGGCGGTCTCGGGTGCAGCGCAGAGCGCAGGCGCGAACCGCCTCGACAGCAAGCTACGGACCAACCAGGTGCAGGTCCTGGCGACGCACAACAGCTACCACATCCAGCAGGACGTGCCGATCGCGTCGTCGCCGACGACGCAGTACACGCACGCGCCGCTCGACCAGCAGCTTGACCTGGGCGTCCGTGGTTTCGAGATCGACGCCGTGAACGCGCCCGACGGGCAATTCCCGGTGCTTCACAGCCCGGTCGTGGACAACACGAGCAACTGCACGCCGATCGCGCAGTGCCTGCAGGTGACGCGCACGTGGTCCAAGGCGCATCCCGGGCACGCCCCGATCTTCATCCTGCTCGAGCCGAAGGACGATCCGATCGATCACGTGCTCGACCCGCAGTTGCGTACGTTCGACGCCGCCGGCCTCGACCAGCTCGACGCCATCGTCCGGTCGTCGCTCGGGCGTCAGCTCATCACTCCCGACAGCGTGCGCGGCAAGGCGAAGACGCTGCGCAGAGCTGTCACGGGTCGGGGCTGGCCGACACTGGGCAAGACGCGCGGCAAGGTCCTGGTGGCGCTCAACACCGGCGGCCCGATCCGCGCCACGTACCTGCAGGGCCATCCGTCGCTCGAGCGGCGGGCGATGTTCGTGACCGCCGACGAGCGATCGCCGGCGGCCGCCGTCATCAAGGTCGACGACCCCGACGAGCAGCGGATCCAGCAGCTGGTGAAGGGCGGGTTCATCGTCCGCACCCGTGCCGACGCCGACCTCGTCGAGGCGCGCGCCAACGACGTGACCCGGCGGGACCTCGCGCTCCGCAGCGGCGCGCAGATCGTCAGCACCGACTTCGAGGTGGCGGTGCCCACGATCGGGGACTACGTGGTGCAGATCCCCGGAGGCACGCCGGCGCGCTGCGACCCGGTGAACGCCCCGAAGAACTGCCGTCCCTCCGACGTCGAGAACCCCAGGCAGCTCAAACGCTGAGGACGTGCGTATCTGAACGACAGCGTGTGGCGCTCAGATACGCACGTCACCCGGCGGTCAGCTTCTTCAACGCGGCGCGGTCGGGCTTGCCGGCGGCGAGGACCGGGAGCTCGTCGAGCTGGACGATGCGTTCGGGCGTCTTGAACACCGCGACGCCCTGCTTCTCGAACCATGCCCGGCACTCGGCGAGGTCGAACGGCGCCGACGCGACTACGAACGCGCAGACGCGCTCGCCGAGGCGGGCGTCCGGCTCGCCGACGACGGCGGCTTGTCGAACGGCGGGGTGCGCCTCGAGGATCCCTTCCACCTCGGCGGCGGCGATGTTCTCGCCGGCGCGGATGATGAGGTCCTTCATCCGCCCGACGATCGTGAGCCAGCCGTCGCCGTCGACGGTGGCGAGATCGCCGCTGCGGAACCAGCCCCGCCGGATCGCGGCGCGCGTCTGCTCGGCGGCGGCGTAGCCCACGAACAGCTCCGGCCCTCGCAGCCACAGCTCACCAGCCTCGCTCGCGGGCAGCGCGCGTCCCGTGTCCGGGTCGCTCACCCGCAGTTCGGCCGCGCCTGTCACCCGCCC
>DATFPZ010000266.1:0-13970 GCA_035264545.1 Acidimicrobiia bacterium | reverse complement strand
CCCGGGGACCATCCCGGAGCGGGGGCGTCGTGGCGGTCGATCGCCGCGCGTGCAGTCGCCGAGTCGCTCGGGCCGCCCGCCGGTCCGGTCCACCTCAACCTCGCGTTCCGCGAGCCCCTGGTGCCCACCGGCGCGCCGCTCGTCGACGCACCGGGTCGGCCTGGCGGACGTCCGTGGACGGCCGTGACGCGGCGGACGCGCGCGCCCGACGAACCGACCGTGGCGCGCATCGCCGACGCGATGCGGGACCAGCCCCGTGGGCTGATCGTGGCGGGTTGGGGGAGCGACGCGTCCGCCGGCGCCGTCGATCGCGTCGCGACCGCCGCCGGATGGCCGGTGCTCGCCGACCCGATCTCCGGTCTCCGCGAGGGTTCCCACGCGGTGTCGACGTACGAGGCACTCCTACGCAGCCCGGGGTTCGCCGAGCGGCACCGCCCCGACCTCGTGCTCCGCCTCGGCGCGGCTCCGACGAGCAAGCCGCTCACGGCGTGGCTCGGTCCGGCGGTTCCGCAACTGCTCGTCGACCCCGACGCGGCGTGGCTCGACCCGGGTCGGGGCGTAGCCGACCGCATCGCCGTGGACGCCGCCGCGCTGCTCGACGCACTCGCCGATGCGCTCACGCCGCCGCCCGAGCGCGACGGAGCATGGCTACGCTCCTGGCGCGCCGCAGAGCACGCGGCTCGCGCCGCGCTCGACGAGCTCCTGGACGGGTGGGAGACGTTGTTCGAGGGTCGCGTCGCGCGCGACACCGTGGACGCGCTGCCCGACGGCGCCACGATGGTCGTGGCGTCGAGCATGCCGGTGCGCGACGTCGAAGCGTTCGCCCGCCCGCGTACGGGTCTGCGCTTCCTCGCCAACCGCGGCGTCAACGGCATCGACGGGTTCGTCTCGACGGTGCTGGGTGCCGCCACCGCCTCATCCGGACCGACGGTCGCGCTGCTCGGCGACCTCTGTCTCCTTCACGACGCCAACGGTCTCCTTGGTGCTGCCGACCGCGGCGTCGATGCCACGTTCGTCGTGCTCGACAACGACGGCGGCGGCATCTTCTCGTTCCTGCCCCAGGCGGACCTGCCCGACCACTTCGAGCTGCTGTTCGGCACTCCCCAAGGCTTGGACCTCGCCGCCTTGGCCGCGATGCACGGCCTCCACGCCCACCGGGTCGAGAAAGCGGGCGAGGTGGTTCCCGCCGTCGAGGCCGCGATCGCCGCCGGTGGGGTGCACCTGGTGATCGTTCCCACCGAGCGCGCTGACAATGTGACGCGTCACCGCGAAGCGTGGGCGGCGGTCGCAGCGGCACTCGGGGGTTCAGCGACGGCGTAGCGGGTAAAAATCCCGCCGTTCTCGTAGACTCTGCGGAGTCGGAGGCGTCCGTGGGTCGCTGGGTTCGTCCTCGAGCTGGCGCTACTCGCTTCGTCCTCGTGCTGGCGCTGCTCGTGGCGCCGGCGCTGCTGAGGACGTCGACGGCCGCCGCGCAGGCCGAAGGACCCGCCATCACGGGCCGGCTCGTCCAGAACGGCAAGCCGGTGCCCGGGGTGAAGGTCACGGTGAAGCGTGGCCGCACGCCGATCGGCACCACCACTTCCGACGCCACCGGCATCTGGCGCGTGCCAGTCGGGGCGGGCGGCACGTATCAGGTGACGCTGGACCGGAAGACGATCCCGAAGGGCTTCAAGCTGGCCGATGCGGACCGCACCACGTTGCCGAGCGTCGTCGTGCAGTCCGAGGGGGACAAGTTCGTGCTGTTCCCCTTCGGCGAGGCGGGACCGTCCGGGCCGTCCGACTTCGAGGAACTGCTGAACCTGGCCGTCGGCGGGATCAAGTTCGGGTTGATCGTCGCGCTCGCCGCTGTCGGTCTGTCGCTCGTGTTCGGCACGACCGGGCTCATCAACTTCGCTCACGGTGAGCTGGTGACATTCGGCGCGCTGATCGCCTGGTACGTCAACGCCAGCGGGGGAGACGGGCCTGGGGCCCCCCTGCTGTTCGCCGGAGCGGTAGGAGTTGTCGCCGGCGGATTGCTGGGCGGCGCGCTCGACCTCGGGTTGTGGCGGCCGTTGCGCCGGCGCCGCACCGGCACGATCGCGCTCATCGTCGTCTCGATCGGGTTGGCGCTGTTCCTGCGTCACATCTACCTGGTGATCTTCAAAGGCAATCCCCGGTCGTTCGAGCAGTTCGCGACGCAGCAGCCGTGGACGCTGGGGCCCCTGTCGATCCTGCCCAAGGACGCCGTCATCATCGTCGTGTCGGTCGCCGTCCTCGTCACGCTCGGTCTCCTCCTGCAGCGAACGAAGTTGGGCACCGCCGTGCGCGCCGTCACCGACGATCCCGACCTGGCCGAATCCTCGGGTGTCGACGTGAAGCGCATCATCCTCATGGTCTGGATCGTGAGCACGGCGCTTGCCGGCCTCGGCGGCGTCTTGCTCGGCACGACCGAGGCCGTGCAGTGGGACATGGGGCTGCGGATCCTGCTCGTGATGTTCGCGGCCGTGATCCTGGGCGGGCTCGGGTCGTCCTTCGGCGCCATCGTGGGCGGGCTCGTGATCGGGGTGATCTCAGAGGTGAGCGCGTTCTGGTTCCCCACGGACTACAAGGTCGCGTTCGCGCTCCTCGTGCTGATCCTCGTGTTACTTGTTCGCCCGCAGGGCATCCTGGGAGTGCGCGAGCGAGTGGGCTGACCAAGGGGGGAGATGGACTTCAGCCAGGCGCTCGTCGACGCCGTGCGCGCCGCGGTCGGCGTTCCGGCCGCCGCCTACGCGCTCGCTGCCGTCGGCCTGAACCTCCAGTTCGGCTATACGGGCCTGCTCAACTTCGGCCAGGTCGGCTTCTTGCTGGTCGGCGCGTACGGCACCGCGATCACGGCCGACCACGGCCTCCCGCTACCGCTTGCCTTTCTCGTCGGCGTGGCAGCCGCGGTCGTCCTCGGTCTCATTCTCGGGCTCCCGACGCTGCGGCTGCGTGCCGAGTACCTCGCCATCGTGACGATCTCCGCGGCCGAGATTCTCAGGCTCGTCGTCCGCTCGCGTCCGCTCGAAGGCTTCACCGGCGGCGCGTTCGGGATCCGAGAGTTCGCCGACGCCTTCTACAACTGGAATCCCATACCGTCCGGCGAGTACGGCGTCGGCAACGTGACCTTCAGCGACCGCACCTTGTGGGTGATGCTCGTCGGGTGGACCCTCGTTGCGCTCACGTCGGGGCTCATCTTCCTGCTCGTGCGCAGCCCGTGGGGTCGGGTGCTCCGCGGAATCCGCGACGATGAGAACGCAACCCGCAGCTTCGGAAAGAACGTGTTCGCGTTCAAGCTCCAGAGCCTCGTGCTCGGAGGCTCCATTGGCGCGCTCGCCGGGATCCTGCTCGCCGTCGACGCCCAATTCACCAATGCCGACTACTGGCAGTCGATCTTCACGTTCTTCGCGTTCACCGTGATCATCATCGGCGGCGTCGGACGCGTGATCGGCCCGGTCGTGGGGAGCATGCTCTTCTGGTTCTTGCTCCAAGGCGCCGACACTCTCCTGCAGCAGGCACTGGCTGACAGCTTCTTCGGGTCGAAGCTCGGTCCGACCGAAGCTGGGCCGATCCGGTTCGCGCTCGTCGGGCTCGTGCTCATGCTGCTGATGATCTTCCGGCCGCAGGGGCTGTTCGGCAGCCGCGCCGAGACGCTGATCGAGGAGCCCTGATGTGACGGACGTCGACGGCGAAGCTCTGGAGACCAGCATCACCGCCGAGACCGGCCCCGCCGGCGTCACGGAGCCGATCCTCGTCGCCGAGCACGTCCGCCGCTCGTTCGGCGGTCTCCGCGCAACCGATGTCGAGCATCTCGACGTGCCCGAAGGCCGGATCATCGCCCTCATCGGACCGAACGGCGCCGGCAAAACGACCCTGTTCAACGTGCTCACCGGCTTCGAGCACGCCGACACCGGACGGTGGACGTTCCAGGGCCAGGAGATCATGGGGCACCCGCCGCATCAGATCGCGCGGGAAGGCATGGTGCGGACGTTCCAGCTCGCGCGCGCCTTGGCGCGGATGACCGTGCTCGACAACATGAAGCTCGCCGCCGCCAACCAGCGCGGCGAACGGTTCTTTGTCGCGTTGGTCCGTCCGATCTGGCGGGCGCAGGAGCGGCAAGTGGAGGCGCGCGCTCTCGAGCTGCTCGAGTGGCTGGGCCTCGCGCCGCTCCGCTCCGACTACGCGGGAACGCTCTCAGGCGGCCAGCGCAAGCTGCTCGAGCTCGGCCGCGCGGTGATGGCCGAGCCGGCCCTGCTCATGCTCGACGAGCCGACGTCGGGTGTGAATCCCGCCCTGACGGACACGCTCCTCGAACGTATCGGCGCCTTGCGCGAGCAAGGCGTCACGGTGCTGTTCGTCGAGCACGACATGGACGTCGTCACGCGGATCAGCGACGGCGTGGTCTGCATGGCGCAAGGACGTGTGATCGCCAAAGGGACGCCGGCAGAGGTGGTCGCGGATCCCGCGGTGGTGAACGCCTATCTCGGCACGCATCACGGGGAACGGGCGTGATCGCGGGCGAGCCGCTGCTCGAGGCACGCGGCATCGTGGCGGGCTACCTGCCGGGCATCGACATCCTCCACGGCTGCGATCTCGCGCTCGACGACGGTGAGCTGGTCGGCGTCATCGGGCCGAACGGTGCGGGCAAGTCGACGCTCGTGAAGGCCTTGTTCGGGTTGATCCCGGTGCGCCGGGGCACGGTTTGCCTCCGCGGCGACGACGTCACGGCGCTGTCCGCACACGAGCTGGTCCGGCGGGGCATCGGGTACGCGCCCCAGCTTCGCAACGTGTTCCCGCGGCTCACGGTACAGGAGAACCTGCGCATGGGCGTCTACCTGTCGCCCAGGCGCTTCGCCCAGCGATTCGACGCGGTCGCTCAACTGTTTCCCAGGCTGGCCGAGCAGCGTGGCAAGCGAGCGGGCTCGCTGTCGGGCGGCGAACGGCAGATGCTCGCCATGGCCCGCGCGCTCATGCCCGATCCGTCGGTCCTGCTGCTCGACGAGCCGTCGGCGGGCCTCGCGCCCATCCTGCAGGACCAGGTGTTCGATTGGATCGAGGGTGTCAACGCCACAGGGATCTCGATCGTGATGGTCGAGCAGAACGCCCGCCGGTGCCTCCAGATCTGCCACCGCGGCTACGTCCTCGACCAAGGCCGGAACGCGTACACCGCTCCCGGCCGCGAGCTCCTGCACGACCCGAAGGTGGTCGAGCTCTACCTCGGCGCCCTTGCGCGCGCAACGTAAGAACACTCGGCCGGGGCCCGGACTCCCGGGCCCCGGTGCCATTCGAACTCAGGCTCGAGTGCCGCCGATCCGAATCTGTGACGCGGCCGGTTCGGTGACGATCTTCGCAGAGGTGTCGTACGACCACACCTCGTAGACGCCCGCACTGGGCTCGAACGTCCCGAACTTGTTCAGGTTCCGGAACACTTGGGAAGCCCCCTGGTAGCGGATCGTCTTCCCATCGTCGAGCAACGCCTTGCAGTCGGCGAACGTGTTGCACCGCTCCTTGCCCTTGACGTTCGCTGCGAAGGCCTTCCTCAACTTCGCCGCGTCGTCGGACTTGGCCTTCTCAGCCGCGAGCGCCGTGAGGTTCATGCAGTCGTAGTAATAGCCCGAGAAGATCGGGTCGACGCCCGTTGCGGCGAACTTCTCGATGAATGGGCTCTGCACGCCGGCTGGCTGCGCCGCCGGCGCGGTGCCCTTGATTCCCGATACCACTGCCGGGTTGCTCGCGTCGACGGTCGTGCCGAACTGGCTGCTCTGCATCCCGTCGGCCGTGTAGATCGGGATCTGACTCGGGCCGAGGTTCTTGCCGATCATCGTCGTCACGATCTTGGCGCCGTCGTCGTTGAAACCGATGACGATGACCGCGTCCGGCTTCTTGTCGGCCACCTTCTGCACGTCAGCGTCGAAGTTCGTTGCGTCTGCATCGTACGCAACGTCAGCGACGACCTTGGCGCCGCCCTCGGTGAGCGACTTCTTGAGCGCCTTCCCGAAGCCCACGCCGTACGAGTCGTTGCGCACGAGGATCCCGACCTTGCTGTGCCCGTCCTTCAGCACCAGCTCCGAAAGGGCTGGGCCTTGGAGGCGGTCGGGCGGGGCCGTGCGGAAGAAGTAGCCGCCCGACTTCGCCTTCGTCAGCTCGGCCGAGGTGGTCGAACCGGAGCAATCGAGCACGCCGGCGCTGCGGACCTTGTCGATGATGCCGAGCATCGTCCCCGACGACGCCGGTCCCATGATGGCGTCGACCTTGTCCGAGTTGAGCAGCCGATCGAGCGATTGGCTCGCCACCGTCGGATCGGTGCCGTCGTCCGCCTGCGCGTACGTCACCGGATTTCCGAGCACGCCGCCGGCGGCGTTGATCTCGTCGATGGCCAAGGTCACCGGCGTGACGAGCGACTGGAGGATGTTGCTGAGCTGCCCCGTCTGCGGGGCGAGCTGCCCGATCTCCAGCGTTCCGTTCACGTTGCCGCGGTCCGGCGGCTTGGTCGGGGACCCTCCTGCCGCGCCCCCGTACGCGGAGAGGAGGCTGATGAGAGCGAAGAGCGTCACGAGCTTGGGTGCTCGAACCTTCCCCATTTTGATTCCCCCCTGAATCCCTACCCAAATACCCCCTTGTCTCGCTACGCGCGTCTTTCGCGCACCCCCGAGGATAAGGAGGCGTGATCGCAAAATCCAGGGGCGTCGCATGAGCGACGCCAGCGATCTCGCCTAGCCGATTCGGATCTGGGTCTCGGGCGGCGCGGTGACGTCCTGGCCGCTGTCGTCGAACGACCACACCTCGTACACGCCGGCGTTCGGCTCGAACGTACCGAACTTGTTCATGTCCTTGAACGCGGCCGACGCTCCCTCGTAGTTGATCGACTTGCCGTCGTCGAGGAGCCGCTTGCAGTCGGCGAACGTCGTGCACTTCTCCTTGCCCTTGGTGTTGGCGGCGAAGACCTTCTTCATCTTGGCCGGGTCGTCCGACTTCGCCTTCTCGGCCGCCAGCGCCGTGAGGATCGTGCAGTCGTAGTAGAAGGCCGAGTAGATCGGGTCGATGCCGGTCGCGTTGAACGCGTCGAGGAACGGGTGTTGCACGCCGGCCGGCTGGGTCGCCGGGGACGTGCCCTTGATCCCCGCGGCCGCGGCGGGGTTGTTCGGGTCGAGGAGCGTGGGGAACGCGTTGGTGCGCATGCCGTCGGCCGTGTAGATCGGGAACTGCTGCGGCGAGAGGCCCTGGGCGGTCAGCGTCCGGACGATGTCGCTGCCGTCGCTCTCGAAGCCGAGCACGACCACCGCGTCGGGCTTCTTGTCGACCACCTTCTTGACGTCACGGTCGAAGCTGGTCGCATCCGGGTCGTACGAGACGTCGGCCACGACCTTCGCCCCGCCCTTGCCGAGCGCCTTCTTCACCGAGGTCGCCAAGCCCACGCCGTACGTGTCCCGGCGGGCGACGATGCCGACCTTCTTGCGGCCGTCCTTGAGGACGAGCTCCGCCAGTGCCGGTCCCTGGAGGCGGTCCGACGGGGTGGTGCGGAAGTAGTACCCGCCGGAGTTCGTCGTCGACAGCTCCGCCGAAGTGTTCGATCCCGAGCAGAGGAGCACTCCTCGCCGGCGGACCTCTTCGAGGATGTTCAGGGTGACCCCCGACGAGGTCGGCCCCACGATCGCGTCGACCTTGCTGTCCTCGAGCAGGCCCTCGAGCGACTCGCTGGCGAGGTTCGGGTCGGTGCCGTCGTCGGCCACGGTGTACGTCACCGGCTTTCCGAGCACGCCACCGTCGGCGTTGATCTCGTCGACCGCCATGGTCACGGGCACCGTGAGCGACTGGACGATGTTGCTGAGCGGGCCGGTCTGGGCCGCGAGCTGGCCGAGCTCCAGCGCTCCGTCGACGTTGCCGCGCTTCTCCTCGCCTGCCCCGGCCGCGCTGCCGGCGGCGGCGAAGAGCGCCGTGGCGAGACCGACCATCGCGACGATCGACGCGAGCTTTGTCATCCGCGAACTGCCCATTTCGGTCCTCTCCCTGAAGGGGCTCGGCGCCGGGCGAGCGGCGTCAGAGCTTAGAGAATCCCGGGCGCCGAGCCTGGTCGCCCGACGACGCGCTTTACGGCTGCACGAGTACCCGCAGCATGGGCTCGAGCTTGGCCTGCGTCTCGGCCCACTCGGCGCCGGGATCGGAGCCGGCGACGATGCCGGCCCCCGCGACGAGGCGTGCCGTGGTCCCTTCGAGCTCGGCGCAACGAAGGGCGACAGCCCACTCGCCGTCGCCGTGCGCGTCGACCCATCCGACCGGCCCGGCGTAGCGGCCGCGGTCGAAGGTCTCGAGGTCTTCCAGCATGGCCAGCGCGGAGTCACGCGGAGCGCCGGCGACGGCGGGCGTCGGGTGAAGCCGCAACGCGAGCTCGAGCGCCGAGCTCGCCGATCGGGGCTCGACGTTGCCGGCGATGGTGGTGGCGAGGTGGCTCACGGTCGCCAGGCGGGCCACGTCAGGGCCACGCACGGAGGTGACGTCGACACCGGACGCGCGCAAGCCGTCCACGACCGCGTCGACGACCAACCTGTGCTCGAGGCCGTCCTTGACCGACGCGGCGAGCGCGGCCTCGGCAGCGCTGTCGCCGGCGGCGGTCGCGCCCCGCGGGATCGTGCCGGCCATCGGCCGGGACACGACCGCTGCGCCACGCCGGCGCACGAGCAGCTCGGGCGTCGCGCCGACGTTCCCGCCGGCGGCGAACACCACGCAGCCGCCTTGGGTTGCGCGCAGACGATCGACCATGGCGCGCGGGTCGAACGGCGCGTCGGCGTGGACGACGACCTCGCGGGCGAGCACGGCCTTGGCGAGCTCACCGGCCGCGATCGCCGCGAGGATGGTGTGGACCTGCGACGCCCACTCGGTCCGGGAGACCCGACCCTCCACGCTGAAGCGCGTGGGCGCCGGCACCGCGCTCGCCGCGAACGACTCGGTCGATCCGATCTCGGTGCGCCACGCCCGCCCGTCCGCATCGAGACCGGTCACGGACGCGGGGATGACCAGCTCGCCCTGGGCCGCGCCGCTGAACGGCAACGAGCTGACAGCGATCGCCCCGGTGCCGGCCCGCGATACGGGGTCGTCGTCCTCGATGCCGGCGAGGACACGATCGACGTCGCCAGTGCGTACCCGCGCCGCTACCCCGGAGGTGACGAATCCGGACCCGTCCGTCAGCCATGCGAACCCGTCGGGCGAGAGCGAATCGAGCAGCTCGGCGGGGGGATCGATCTCCCGGGTGCGGGCGACCAGGCCGGCGGCGATGGATGTCGTCGTCATCGCCGTGTGCCCGTGATCAGCTGGACCGCGCCCGCCGTGAACGTGCGGCGCTCGACCGCCACGAACCCGGCCGCCTCGACGAGGGTGAGCAGATCGCCGGGCGGCGGCAGGTAGGCCGTCGAGCGAGGCAGGTAGTCGTAGGCCTCGGCGTCGTGCGCCAGGGTCGCCCCGACGAACGGCACGACCCGCCGGAACCAGAGGTTGTGCCCGGCCCTGAGCAGCGGTCCGGCGGGCTCGGCGGTCTCGAGGGCGGCGAGACGCCCGCCGGGCCGGAGGACACGCGCGCACTCCCGGAAGAAGCGGTCGAGGTCGACGAAGTTGCGGAGCGCGAACCCGCTGACGACGGCGTCGGCGGACGCGTCGGGGACCGGCAGCGCCAGCGCGTCGGCGCGCGCCAGGGGCGCCGGCGTGTGCGCCGCGGCCAGCATGCCGGCCGAGAAGTCGACACCGATCGGCGAGTAACCGGCCGCCGCGACGACGTTGCAGAGATCGCCGGTGCCGCAGCCGAGATCGAGCACGGTGGCGCCCGGCGCCAGTCGGAGCGCGCCGACGGCGTGGCGGCGCCACCGCCGGTCCTGCCC
This sequence comes from Acidimicrobiia bacterium, assembly GCA_035264545.1. Classification (GTDB taxonomy): domain Bacteria; phylum Actinomycetota; class Acidimicrobiia; order IMCC26256; family JACDBD01; genus JALZAA01. The sequence goes on along the minus strand of DATFPZ010000266.1, from coordinate 4,104 downwards.
GAGCGAGATGATGCGGTTGAGACGGTCGTACCTCGGCGCGATGCGGTCGAACATCGTCTCGACCGCGCGGTGCTTGTCATCGCCTTGGGGGAGGGGCGCGTGCGTCGCGGACACGGGGGCCCCAGTCACGGCCACACCACCTCGAGGCGGCGGCTTGCTTCGGCGTTGGCGGCATCCAGCTCAGCGGGCTCGCCGACCGACTCGAGGTGCTCCTGGGCGACCTCGAGCAGCACGCGCCGGAAGTGGTGCGCGACGAGCGCGGTAACGGAGGGAAGGAGCACGCGGAATGCCTCGACGAGACGCTCGGCGCGCTCGTCGTCGGTGAGGTCGGCGTCACGGAGCGGCTCGCGGACATAGGTGTCGAACATCGCGACGGCGCCCTCGGCGGTCTCGCGCGTCGCGTCGTGGTGCCGGCGCGCCAGCGTCAGGAGCTCGGGCATGGGCAGACCCGTTTCGAGGAGCCGCAACCCGGCCCCGAGGATGTCGACGTCGGCGCTCGTGAACCGGGCGTCGCCTTCGTGGCGGCGGGGGACGAGCAGCCCCTCGCGCACGATCGACTCGATCAGCGCCTCGGGCACGCCCGAGCGCGCCGCGAGCTCGTCGAGCGTGAGGAACTCCTCGGCGTCGGTCTCGCCGCCGCTGTCGTCATCCGCGCCGATCACTGCTGCGGCCAAGGGCTCGTCGGCCCGGTCCAGCTGGCCCGTGACGATCCTGCGGATGACGGCCAGCGAGAACCCCCGGCCCTGGAGATCCTTGATGCGGGCGAGCCGCTCGACGTGCTCGGGCCCGTACCAGGCGATGCGGCCCCGGCGCTGCGGCGGCGGGAGCAGCTGCCGCTTCTGGTAGAAGCGGATCGTGTCGACGGAGACGTCGGCCCGCCCCGCCAGCTCTTCGACCCGCAGCTCCGGCGCCGACCCGACTCCCATGACCCGCGATCCTAGGAGTGTTTGCTCCCGCGGTCACGATCGGGCAAAACCTGAGCTCGTCAGGTCCCCGTCCATTTCGGCGGGCGCTTCTCGGCGAAGGCGGTGGCGCCCTCGATCGCATCCTTCGTCGAGCCGACCTCGGCTGCGACCTCTCTGTTGAGCCGCCAAGCGTCGGCCTCGGACAGGTCGCCCGCCTCGCGCACCATTCGCAAGGAGCCGCGCACCGCGACCGGCGCGTTCTCGGCGATGAGCGCCGCCAGCGCCAACGCCTCGTCCACGACCTTCTCTCTGGGCACCACCCGGTTCACGAGCCCGAGCGCGTGAGCGCGCGCGGCGTCGATCGGTTCGCCCGTGATCGCCACCTCGGTCGCCAACGCCAGCGGCACGCGCTTCGGGAGCCGTACCAACCCGCCGGCCGACGCGAACAGCCCGCGCTTCACTTCGGGCAATCCGAACCTTGCGTCCTCGGCCGCCACGACCAAGTCGCACGAGAGCACGATCTCGAAACCACCGGCCAACGCCGGTCCGTTCACGGCAGCGATGAGCGGCTTGGGGAACGCGCGCTGTGTGATCCCGCCGAACCCGCCCCGCTTCGTCATGAGCTCGAGGCCGCGACCGGCGGCGACGGCCTTCAGGTCGGCGCCGGCCGAGAACACCGGCCCGCGCCCGGTGACCACGACGGCCCAGACGTCGTTATCGGCTTCGACGTCATCGAGGGCGGCCTCGATGCTTTGTGCGACGTCGGCGTTGACGGCATTTCGGGCTTCGGGCCGGTTGATGGTGAGGATCTCGACCCGTCCTCGCCGCTCGCGCTCGATAATCACAATCCCTCCGGGTCGCCGTCGCAGGCTTCGGCTCCTGCGGTGCCGGTCGGCAAAGCCGCCGTCACCGCGGCCGGACGGTATCGGAGGGCTGTGGCGACGGTCCACGGTGGCGCGACCACGACGGCCGGAACCGCGCGAACATGGTGGCTTCAGGCGAGGAGGTCCGGCATGCGCACGATGACCGAGGAACGTCAGCGCACTACCACCGACGACCGTGACGACGTCTCGACACGTCCGGAGACCCGGGAGTGGCTCGGTCAGCAGGTCTCGGGCCAGCTCGCCCTGATTGTCGGCGTCTCGTGGTACGTGCTGTTCTCGATCGCGGTCGCGCTCGAGCCGGCCGCCGACCATCCTGATGCCTTCCCGGCGTGGCTCGCGGCGACGATCGAGTTCACGTTGCTCGGATTGCTCGCGGTGACGGCGGCCGGTCTGGTCACACGTCGACGCTTCGGGCTAGTGGCTGCGCTCGGCGCGGCGGCGTGGTTCGTCGCGATGGCGGTCGCCTGTCCCGTCAGCGGCCACCACGCCTTCGGAGCCTGGTGGTACGGCCAGATGGCCTGCGCGCTTGGGCTCGTCGCCATCACCGGCGCCGCGCTCCGCCGGTCCTGACTCGGGCTCGTCCAGCGCGCGACCGAGGTCGGGCCGCCGCATCCGCACGAGCAGCAGCGCCGCGGCCATCAGCACGGCGGCGCCGGCGGTCGTGGCGCGCAACCCCACGCGGTCGGCGATCGCGCCCTGGAGCACGCTCCCCAGTGGGTACAGCGTTCCGAGCAGCACCATGAGCAGGCTCAGCACGCGGCCGCGGAGCTCGGCCGGCGCGCGCAGCTGGGCGATGGTCGTGAAGCTCGACAGCGCGCCTAGATAGAGGAAACCGACGGCAAAGATCGTCACGACGCCCGCGGCGAGATTGGGCGCGGCTGCGTATGCAACCAACGAAATCGGCAAGCCGCCGAGCACGCCCAGCAGCACCCGCCGGCTGCCGAACCGCGCGAACAGCGTGCCGAGCGACAGGCCCATGAGCACGGCGCCGATGCCCTGCGCGGTGACCAGCAGCGAGGTGCCGAAGTCGCCGTTGCCGAACACCTTCAGAGCGACGGCGGGTACGAGCGCGATGAACGGCGCGGCAAGCAGCGAGTTCAGCGCCATGTACGCGATCACGACGCGCAAACCGGGGTCGGCGCGCGCAAAGCGGGCGCCGGCGCGGATCGAGGCGAGGATCGATGCCTCCTGCACCGGCGCCGGTGGCGGGAGGCGCAGCGACAGGACCACGGCGATCACGGCCAGGAAGCTCAACGTGTTGAAGCCGAACGCCCACTCGAAGCCGCCAAATCCGATGACGACGCCGGCGAACGCGGGTCCGATCACGCGGCCGAGGTTCCACTGCGCCGATGACAGCGCGACCGCGCCCGGCAGGTCGTCGCGGGGAACGAGGTCGGGCAGGAGCGCCATGTAGGAGGGAAAGCCGATCGCCATGGCGCAGCCCGCGCCGAGGACGATCAGCGCGACCACGCCCGGGTGGGCGCGGTCGGTCGCCGCGAGCACGGTGAGCAGCGCCGCCAGCGCCGTCTGCACGGTGGTCGTCGTCAGGAGCACGCGCCGGCGTGGGAGCCGGTCGGCGAGCGCGCCACCTACCGGTCCGAGGAATGCGTTAGGGACGAACGCAGCTGCCGCGACCAGCCCCGTCCATCCGGCTTGGTGCGTGGTCGTCGTGACGAGGATGCCGACGCCGACGGTCTCCATCCAGGTGCCGACGTTCGAGGTGAATGCTCCCGCCCACAGCAGCGCGAACGACCGGTGCCGTAACGGAGCGAGCGACCGGGGCAGGGCCACCCGGTCACGGTAACGGAGCCCGGTACGCGCCGGTCCCTGAAGAGAGCCTGGCCCCCTACTCCACGAGCGGCGTCGCCCGGGGCGTGAAGATGGGGAGCACGAGCAGCTCCGGCGCGGGCTCGCCTTCCCAGCCGAACGAACGGATCTGCTCGAGGCTCCGGCGACCGGTCATGGTCCGGAACAGCTCGAACCGATCGACGCGGACACCGACCTGACGTGTGCCGGTGCCGACCGTGGTGGTGCCTGCTTCGGTCTCGATGCGCAGGGTCGCGTCCGCCGGGTCCGCCACTCCCGCCAGCACCTGCACGCCCCAGTCACAGCCGATCACCACGGCGTCGCAATCACGCGCACCTGGCCGTTCGAGTCCGCCGCGGATGTCCTGCTCGTGCGTGGCAGCGTCCGTCGTCATCTGACCCACCGCCACCTCGGGCAGGCTCGACATGACCGCCTCGACCTTCGGCGCCTCGGTGTCCCATTCCTCGAGCAGCTGCTCGATGCTCCAATCGCGCCGGGCGTCGACCTGG
>DATFPZ010000265.1:0-4102 GCA_035264545.1 Acidimicrobiia bacterium | reverse complement strand
GCTCGACGAGACCACCGCCGATCTCGCGTTCTTGTTGATCCTGGCGGCGGCGCGGCGCCTCTGGGAGGCGGAGTCCGATCTGCGCGCCGGGAAGTGGCCCGGTTGGGACGTCGACCAGTACCTGGGGCGCGACGTGCATGGCGCCGTGCTCGGCGTGGTGGGCTTCGGCCGCATCGGGCAGGCGGTCGCCCGGCGCGCCGCCGGCTTCGGCATGGAGGTGCTGCACCACACTCGGCGCGACACCGGCATGGTCGGCTGGCGCGGCGATCTCGATGCGTTGCTGGCCGGGAGCGACGTCGTCACGCTGCACGTGCCGCTCACGGGCGAGACCCGCCACCTGATCAACGCTCGCCGCTTGGCGCTCATGAAGCGAGACGCCGTGCTCGTGAACACCTCGCGCGGACCGGTCGTCGACGAGGAGGCGCTGGCGGTCGCGCTCGAGGACGGCGCGATCTTCGCGGCGGGGCTCGACGTGTACGAACGCGAGCCCGAGGTGCATCCCCGTCTGCTGGCCGCGCCCCGTACGGTTTTGCTCCCGCACATCGGGAGCGCCTCGGTGGCGACCCGCACACGCATGGCGCGGGTCGCGGCCGAGAACGCGGTCGCCGTCCTCGCGGGCGAGCGCCCGAAGAATCCCGTCACAGGAGGTTGAGATGCGACGAGTCGTGACCGGCCAGACCGACAGCGGCAAGTCGGTGTTCGTCAGCGACGAGCACATCGAGCCGATCAGGTTGTCGCTCATGCCCGGGCTCGAGTTCGCACGGGTGTGGGGCGGTGACGAGACGACCTCGCTCCCCACCGATGGCACGCCACCGGCGGCGCCGGCGTTCTTCCCGCCCGAGCGCGGCTACCGCTTCGTCTTCGTCACGATCCCGCCCGAAGCGTCGGGGGCGTTGCCGGAGGACCTCGACGTGGCCAGCGCCCTGGCCGAGGTGGACGAGAAGCTGCCCGGCATGCTCGAACACAACGAGATCGACAACCCGGGGATGCACACGACGGACACCGTCGACCTCGACCTCGTGCTCTCCGGGGAGATGGACCTCGAGCTCGACGACGGCGCCGAGGTGCACCTGCGGCCGGGCGACTGCGTCGTCCAGAACGGCACACGCCACGCCTGGCGCAACCGGTCGTCCGAGCCGTGCACGATGCTGTCGATCCTCGTGGGCGCCCGGCGCTCGTAGCGCGCGCTACCGGTCCTCGCCCTCCTCGATCGGCGTCGGGTCGAGGCCGAGGAGCTCGATGGTGGTCTTCCCGGCCCGGAGCGCGCCGAACAGGGCCCGCTCGCGCTCCGCACGCGCCTCGCCCGCGGCGAGCACGTCGTCGAGCTGGTCCGCGGGGACGACCGTGACGCCGTCGGGGTCCCCCACCAGCCAGTCGCCCGTCTGCACCACGACATCGCCGACCTCGACCGAACGGCCGGTGCCGCCGGGCAGCTCCTTCGTGGCTCCACGCAATGCGACACCGGTGCTGAAGACGGGGAAACGGTGCCCTGTGAGCGAGGCGATGTCGCGCACGCACCCGTCGATCACGAGGCCGGCGATCCCACGCTCCTCGGCGGCCGTGGTGAGGACCTCACCCCAGTAGCCGCGCTCGCGCTCGATGCCGACGTCGACTGCGAGCGCGCTCCCGACCGGAGCGCGCGCCACGGCCGCGTGAATGGCGAGGTTGTCGCCCGGCGTGCAGCGCACCGCGAACGCAGGACCAGCCAGACGCGCCGCCGGCCAGACGGGGCGAATTCGGGCCGCCATCGGGCGACCTCCGGACTCGCCGAGCGTCGCGGCCCCGAGAGCGATCAGCTGATCGGTCAGATCGGGCATCGGAAGATCCTCAGGGCATTGGCGGAGGGAGAGGGATTTGAACCCTCGAGGGCGTGAGCCCCACTCGCTTAGCAGGCGAGCACCTTCGGCCGCTCGGTCATCCCTCCGGGCCTGCCACTGTACCGGCGGGTCGGCGGCGCCCCGCCTGGGATCAGGCGCCTTCGCTGCCGGTCACGTGGGCGGCGAGGCGCTCGAGCGTCCGGGTCATCGCGTGCTCGGCCCGCTTGGGCCAGCCCGTTGCGACGATGTACAAGCGGGTGCCCAGGATGGCCGTCGACCAGTCGTAGGTCTCGCGCACTCGCGTGCCGGCGCCCGCGGGCTCGAGCTCGTAGCGCCAGCGGTGGCCACCGAGGTGCCGCCACGCGATGAGGCGGTTCTCGTCGAACTCGACCACGGTGTTCGTGATCGCGTACGGGATCCCCAGGCGCATCGACATGGCGAACTTGGTGCCCAGCGCCAGGCGGGACGGCTCCTTACCGCGGGTTTCCTTCACCGTGCCCGACCCGTCGATCACCGGGTGCTGCGACGGATCGGCCAACACGTCGAAGATCTTCTCCGGCGGCGCCGCGATCACACGCTCCACCGAGACCGACTTCACATGCTCCGTCATGCGGCGGAGGGTACCGTCGCACCCATGGATCCCGCCGAGGCGCTGGACGAGGTTGCGACGTTGCTCGAGCGGGCGCGTGGCGCGACGTACAAGGTGCAGGCGTTCCGCCGGGCGTCGGACACCATCCGCGAGATGCCCGCCGACGAGCTGCACGCGCTCGCAGACCGGGGGCGACTCCAGGACCTGGCCGGCGTCGGCAGCAGCACGGCGGGGGTGATCGAGCAGGCGCTGGCGGGCCAGGTGCCGGAGTACCTCGCCCGCCTCCGAGCCGAGGACGCACCGGATGCCGGGCCCGGCGCGCCCATCCGGGCCGCGCTGCGCGGCGACCTCCACCTTCACTCCAATTGGTCGGACGGCGGGTCGCCCATCGAGCGAATGGCGCGCCACGCCGCCGAGCTCGGCCACGAGTACATGGCCCTGACCGACCACTCGCCCAGCCTGAAGGTGGCGAGCGGGCTCACCGCCGAGCGGCTGCGCGAGCAACTCGAGGTTGTGGCGAAGCTCAACGAGCAGCTGGCACCGTTCCGGATCCTCACCGGCATCGAGGTCGACATCCTCGAGGACGGCGCGCTCGACCAGGACGAGGACCTGCTCTCCGAGCTCGACGTCGTCGTCGCGAGTGTGCACTCCAAGCTGCGCATGCCTGCGCAGCCGATGACCGACCGGATGGTCGCCGCGCTCGCCAGCCCGCACACCGACATCCTCGGCCACTGCACCGGCCGCATGGTCGTCGGCAAGGGCCGGCCCGAGTCGGAGTTCGACGCGCCCCTCGTGTTCGGCGCCGCCGCGCATTTCGACAAAGCGGTCGAGATCAATTGCCGGCCTGAGCGGCTCGACCCGCCCATGCGCTTGCTTGAACTGGTCGTCGACACCGGGTGCAAGGTCTCGATCGACAGCGACGCTCACGCGCCGGGGCAACTCGAGTGGCAGCCGTACGGCTGTGCGCGCGCCGCCGAAGCCGCGGTGCCGTTGGAACGCATCGTCAACACCTGGGAGCGCGACGCCCTGCTCGCGTGGACCGCGTCGCACGAGGCGGCCTGATCGTCGTGGCCGAAGCGGCGGCCACCCCGACGCCGGGTGAGGTGCACCTGCCGCCGATCACCGCCAAGGCCATCCTGCTCGGCAACGGTCCGCGCTTCGCGCGCGACGCGTTCGGGCCGGTTCTCGCGTTCTACGTGCTGTGGAAGCTCTGGGGCCTCGTCCCGGGGATCGTCGCCGCGACGGTCGTCGCGCTCGTCGCGTACCGCTACGAGCGCCAGCAGGACCGCCCCGCGCTCGTCGTCCGCATCGCCCTCGCGTTCGTCCTCATCCAGGCGGTCGTCGGCCTCTGGACGGGCAGCGCCGAGATCTACCTGGCCATCCCGGTGTTCGTGAACGCGGGGTACGGGCTGGTGTTCATCGGCTCGACTGTGATCGGGAGGCCCCTCGCCGGTGTCTTCGCGGAGGAGATGTTCCCGCTCCCCGACGAGGTGAAGGCATCCCGGACGCACCGCCAGACCTTCGCCCGGATCTCGCTCGCGTGGGGTGCATACATGGTGTCGCGCTCGGCGCTGCGGCTGGTGGTGTTGGCGGCACTGGGCATCGACGCCTTCGTCGCCGTCGGGTTCGTCACCGGCTTCCCGGTGACGATGGCGTTGATGTCGTGGTCGATCTGGTACGGCGTGAGGAGCTTCCG